>NZ_HF986852.1:4628-36197 GCF_000431195.1 Prevotella sp. CAG:255
ATTCCCGGCGGCGCTCGGGGCTTGCTGGAGCCGACATCATGGCTGCCGACGGCAAGTTCAGATATCCTTCATACGTTCAGGACATCATGGGTCCGATGTTCTTCGACTACGGCTTCGGTCCGTTCAGATGGGTATGTACATCAGGCAAGCCCGAAGACCTGGCTGTAACCGACCGTCTGGCTGTAGAGGTGCTCGAGGAGATATGCAAGACAGCACCGGAGGAGATACAGCACCAGATGGAAGACAACATCCACTGGATAAAGGAGGCCGGCCGCAACCATCTCGTAGTAGGCTCACAGGCACGTATATTGTATGCCGACGCCGAAGGCCGCGCAAAGATTGCTCTGGCATTCAACGAGGCAATAAAGAAGGGCGAGATAACACGTCCGGTTGTGCTTGGCCGCGACCATCACGACGTATCAGGAACAGACTCTCCGTTCCGTGAGACAAGTAACATATACGACGGTTCGCAGTTCTGTGCCGACATGGCTGTTCAGAACGTTATAGGCGACTCGTTCAGAGGTGCCACATGGGTATCTATCCACAATGGTGGCGGAGTAGGCTGGGGCGAAGTTATCAACGGCGGCTTCGGCATGATGATAGACGGAGGCGAAGACAGCGCACGCCACATACGCGAAATGCTGTTCTGGGACGTAAACAACGGTATTGCACGCCGCAGCTGGGCACGCAACGAAGGCTCTATACACAGTATTGAACGCGAAATGGAACGCACCCCGAACCTGAAGGTTACGATGCCTAACTTCGTGGATGATGAGATAATAGATAACGCAGTGAAGTAAATTCAGTAGTTAAAGTAGTTAGAAGGAGTTAAAGTAGTTAAAGTCAAATGCCTTGAAGTAATTAAGTAAATAATTAAGGACTAAGAAACAATGTCCTGATTATGAAACAAGATTAGGCGTTAGTCAATTATGAATTATAATTTATAATTGTGTGTCCACAAGACATATGACTTTAACTCCTTTAACTACTCTAACTTCTTTAACTCCTAAACACACACATAACTTTAAATTTAAATACACAATGATTCACCAAATATCAGCAGAACATCTCACGATTGAACGTATCGGTGAGATAATAGAAAAAGGTTATAAACTCGAACTTAGTGAAGACGCACGCAAGCGCATCGTACGCTGCCGTGAATATCTCGACAAGAAGATAGAAGAGACAGAGAAGCCTATCTATGGCGTAACAACAGGATTCGGCTCTCTCTGCAACGTGTCTATCGGCAACGACCAGCTTTCGCAGTTGCAGATAAACCTGATGATGTCGCATGCATGCGGCACAGGCGACCGCGTGCCTAACGATATAGTAAAGATAATGCTGCTGCTGAAGATACAGTCGCTGAGCTATGGATACTCAGGCTGCAAGCTTGATACCGTAGAGAGACTTGTTGACTTCTTCAACAACGATGTCTATCCTATTGTTTACATGCAAGGCTCACTTGGCGCATCCGGCGACCTTGTGCCTCTGGCACACCTCTGTCTGCCGCTCGTAGGACTCGGTGACGTAGAGTATAAGGGTAAGGTGATGACAGGAGCAGAGATGCTGAAGGAGAACGGATGGGAGCCGATACAGCTCGGATCTAAAGAAGGTCTGGCACTGCTCAACGGAACACAGAACATGAGTTCGTTTGCCGTATGGGCATTGCTGCAGGGCGAACGCCTGAGCAAATGGGCAGACAAGATTGCTGCCATGTCGCTCGACGCATATTATGGACTGGTGTCTCCTTTCACAGACGCCGTACATCAGGTAAGACCTCACAAGGGTCAGATAGAGACAGCCGCAAACATGAGGCAACTGCTTGAGGGCAGCGAGATAATAGAGAAGCCCAAATCTTATGTTCAGGACCCGTATTCGTTCCGCTGCATTCCGCAGGTTCATGGCGCAGCAAAGGACTCAATGGCATACGTTAAGTCAGTGATCGACACTGAAATCAACTCGGCAACAGACAACCCGACAGTATGTCCAGACGAAGACCTGATTATCTCTGCCGGAAACTTCCACGGAGAGCCTATCGCACTGCCTATGGACTTCCTTGCAATGGCACTGAGCGAACTGGCTAATATATCAGAAAGACGAATCTACAAGCTCGTGTCGGGCACAAGAGACCTGCCAAGCTTCCTCGTTGCAACTCCAGGCGTAAACAGCGGATTTATGATTACACAATACACAGCTGCGTCAATAGTAAGCCTTAACAAGAATCTGTGCTCGCCTGCATCTGTAGACAGCATACCTTCGAGCCAGGGTCAGGAAGACCATGTCAGCATGGGTGCCAACGCTGCAATAAAGCTCTATAAGGTGGTGCTCAACACGGAGCGTGTGCTGGCAATAGAGCTGTTTAATGCTGCTCAGGCTCTTGAGTTCAGACGTCCGCTGAAGTCGTCTCCTGTAATCGAGAAGCTGCATGATGAATACCGCAAGGTAGTGCCGTTCATCGTGAACGACGAAGTGATGTATCCTCACATAAAGAACTCTATTGACTTCCTGAGAGAGCATGCCGAATAAGCATGACGCTAAGGAAAACGTAAAATAATCAAGCCGATGAGACTGCTTGTAAAGAATATAAAGACACTGGCCGGAATAGACCGGCACGGCAAGCTGAGGCTGCAGGGCAGCGAGATGCAGACGCTGGAGCAGATAAACGACGCCTATCTGACTGCCGAAGACGGACTGATAACCGGATTCGGCACGATGGACAGTCTGACGGATGCTGAAGCTGCTGCAGATACCGTTGTCGACGCCGAAGGCGGAACGCTGATGCCGTCATGGTGCGACCCGCATACCCACATAGTGTATGCGGGAAGCCGCGAGGGCGAGTTTGTCGACAAGATAAGAGGCCTGAGCTATGCCGAGATAGCCAAACGCGGCGGAGGCATACTCAACTCAGCCGACCTGCTGCACACCATGACAGAGGACCAACTCTATGAGCAGGCCATGAGGCGTGTACGCGAGGTGATAATGAAGGGTACGGGCTGCGTTGAGATAAAGAGCGGCTACGGCCTTAACACCGAAGACGAGCTGAAGATGCTGCGCGTGATAAAGCGCATAAAGGAGACGGCACCTATAAAGGTGGTGTCTACCTTCCTTGGTGCGCATGCAGTAGGACGCCAGTACACACAGGACGAATATGTACGTCTTGTTGTAGAGGAGATGATACCAGAGGTAGGGCGCGAGCATCTTGCCGACTATGTAGACGTGTTCTGCGACGAAGGCTTCTTTACCCCAGAAGAGACCGACCGCATACTTGAGGCCGGAGCAAAATGGGGAATGCTGCCCAAGATACATGCCGACGAACTGGCATCGTCGGGCGGTGTAGAGATAGGCGTGAAGCGCAATGCCTTGTCTGTAGACCATCTGGAGAGCATGACCGAAGAGGAGATAGAGCTGCTGCGCGGCAGCGGCACTATGCCTACGGTGCTGCCCGGCACGTCGTTCTTCCTTAATCTGCCTTATGCACTGGCACGTAAGATGGTTGACGCCGGACTTGGCGTTGCCGTTGCCAGCGACTATAATCCCGGATCAACTCCATCGGGCGACATGAAGTTTATTGTGTCTCTGGCATGCATCAAGCTGAGACTGCTGCCTGCAGAGGCCATCAATGCCGCCACGATAAACTCGGCTTATGCTATGGGGCTCAGCCGCGACTACGGTTCGATAGCCGTGGGCAAGGTGGCTAACTTCTTTATAACAGAGCCGATACCTTCGATTGACTACATCCCTTATGCCTACACGTCGCCTGTGATACGCCGCGTGTTTGCCCGAGGGCAGGAAATAGGCTTCTGACCACAGGCCGGCAAACAGCCTGCGGAAAGTATTAGATGTTAGTAATAAATATAGCTTTTGCGCAATAGCGGCATAAGGTGTTATGCCGCATTGCGCACTTTTTGTCTTATATGCAGCCATTGTTTGTGGCTGCTTTTATTTTGTCTCTTATTTAGCTTGTGCCGTTTGTGTTGTGTCGGTATATTGCATTTTGTAATGCGCGTGAGCAGAATGTGTCCCGATTATGTTAAGTTGAGTGTGCAAAATGCAAGCATACAAGTGCGTATATTTTAAAAATATTACTATGTTTTTAACAAAAATATTTTTATCTGTCAGGTTTTTTATTGTAATTTTGCGCCCTGAAAATCAAATGTAACTAGATTATTGGTGTCCTTCAAACCATTCCTGCATATCTTGACTTATTGTAACAATAGGACAACTGTGCCATGTCTGGTAAGAACGGGCATGTTAATTGCCTTAATACTTGCGAAAGAAGGCTCATGGATGTTTGCAGGACAACGGTATAACTAGATTTATAATATGTAGCATGCCTTTTAGATAAAGAGCATCAAGGTGTTTAGTTAAAGGTGAAAGATTAATTCTGATGAAATCGCTTAAACTGTTATTATTGCTGAGTATGTTGCCTCTTGCCGCGGCATTTGCCGGAGGCGACACGCTGAGATATAAGCTGGAGACGTCTGCCAATGTGTCTACGGGCGACTATGCCCCTATGTGGTTTACGGCCAACCGCTATGGCCTGTCGGGTGTAGAGCCGTGCAGCGGATATCTCAGAGCGGGTGTAGACTATGCCGGAAAGTTTGGTGCCGACTGGCGTCTGGAGGCAGGACTCGACCTGGCCGGAGCTGTTAATCAGACTTCAGACTTTGTTGTTCAGCAGGCTTTTGTCGATGTGTCATGGCGCAATATAACGCTGAGCATAGGCAGCAAGGAGCGCGAAGCCTTTCCGCTGGACAAGAACATGAGGCTAAGCAGCGGCATGATGGTTGAAGGTCCCGGGGCACGTCCTGTGCCGCAGGTGCGTCTTGAGGTGAAGGAATATCAGAATCTGCCTTACACCAAAGGATGGGTGGCTGCCAAGTTTCATTTCGGCTACGGATGGCTGACAGACGGCGACTGGCGGTCGGATTTTGTAAAGCCAGGCGAGACGTTCACCAGAGGCGTTATATATCACAGCAAGTCAGTCATGCTTAGAGTGGGAAATCCAAAGAAGATACCAGTTACGATGGAAATCGGAATGATCGAAGCGGCGCAGTTTGGCGGAAGCAAGTGGCGCAAGAATGACGACGGAACCACAACGTGTGTGGCAAAGATGCCCGGCGGGATAAAAGAATATCTGAAGGCCATCATACCTATACAGGAGAGCACGCTGCAGAACGTGGAGGGCAACCATGTGGGAAGCTGGAACTTTGCGCTCAACTATACGGCGCCGACATGGAAGCTGAGATGCTATTACGAGCATTATTTCGATGACCACTCGCAGCTAACGTGGCAGTATGGACGCTGGAAAGACGGGCATATAGGCGTGGAACTAACGTTGCCGGAGAATCCCTTTGTGTCAACTCTGCTGTGGGAAGGGCTGTGCACAACCGACCAGACCGGACCGCTGCTTTATGACGGTGTTGGCGGTTCGTTTCATGAGATACAGATGAGCGGCGGCGACAACTACTATAACCACGACTACAACTGGCAACACTGGGGTATGGGAATGGGCCATCCGTTTCTGCCCGGACCAATATATAATGCCGACGGAACCAATATGTTCAGGAGCAACCGCGTAAAGGCCCATCATATAGGCATTGGCGGCAATCCGTCTGACGAGTGGTCGTATCGCCTGCTGCTGTCGTACATGCGCCACTGGGGAACATACAAAGTGCCGCTCGACCGCATGATGCGTCAGGGAAGCACGCTGGCAGAAGTGGCATACAGTCCGCGCAAGGCTTCGGGATGGAACTTCAGACTGGCCTGCGGATACGACAAGGGCAGCTATATAGGCGACAGCATGGGCTGCATGATAACAATAACCAAAATAGGAGTTTTATGGTCAAGATAATAGGATGGATCGTTGCTGCCGTCATGGCTCTGGCTATGTCGGGCTGCGACTTTAAGGAGCCTGTAAACAGCGATATAGAAGGATTCTGGAAACTGGAACGCTTTGAAACGAGGGCTGACGGACGCATGCACGAGTGTACGCGCCTTTATTACAGCATAACGAGATACGTGGTTGAGGTGTCCGAGAAGCAGGGTCCAAACGGCTATGGCACATACATAGGTCGCTTCGGATATGAGGACGGAGAGACAAAGGTGGTGATGAAAGACTTTAAGCAGAGGGCTGCTACGAGCGACAACGGCGTTGACGCTACCGTGGAAGACCTGCTGCCGTTCGGAATCAATTCTACTGAGACAACCTTTGATGTGGTGGTTGCAGACGGCGACAATCTTGTATTGCGCTCTGACTATGCCACGCTGCAGCTCACGCGCTTCTGATTTGTCCTGAAAAAGACGTCACGGTGCAGCAGCATTGTTGATTTATATCTGATGCGTTGTCGTCAGTATTCCCCTTTATGCCAGCCTTTTTATGGCATAATTTTAATGTATGCCGGTCTATGTCCGTCTTTCCGTTTGCCGTATTTATTGTTGCCGCTGAAGATTGCCGTGCGATGTAAATACGCGCTTTTGCTTTCAAATAAACTTAAATACGGCCGTATGCCGCAGTATTGTGTCATTGATGGGTGTCTGTGTCGGTTCAACATGACACCACGCGATACATTTGTTTATTACAATTTAACCCAAATCGGTCATTAGACAGCATATTATTTTATCAATTTTGTGCATTGATGCTTTCAGCCGGTCTTTTTGTTTCTATTGGCGTCTTTTAATCAGATTTTTCTTGACATAGCCCGCTATGACTGCGAAAAATCTAACGAAAATCCGCTCAATATAGAGCAAAAATCCCGACCGAATCCTAATGACTGATTTGGGTTAAAAGACCTTTATTATTTTGTTATATTCCCAACTTGCATTATCTTTGCACAAAAATATGCAGCGTTACGGCGGCTAAAGCCCGTTTATATGTCGTGTGTACTGTTGCCGTTGCGTAACGAAACCGTGTAAATTTAATGAGCAGACGTTTATATCCTATTCTGAATTTTATAAGTCACAACAAATATTGGATTGTGATAATTTTCGGTGTCCTCATTGTCGGGGTCCTCGATGAGAACAGCCTGCTGAAGCATGTGCGCAACAGAATACTCGTGAGCGAGCTGAAGGAGCAGATTGATGCCTACAACATGCAGTATGAGCAGGACGAACAGAAGATAAAGGAACTGAAGCGCAACCCCAAGGCCATCACAAAGATAGCTCGCGAGAACTACTTTATGAAAGCCGACGATGAGGATATATTCGTGCTTAGTGATGACCAAAAACCAGTAACAGATAACGATGAAACAGCTAAATAAACTGCAGACTATTGTTCTGCTTTCGGGTGCGGTGCTCATGGTGGCCGGTGCCGGACTTTATGTCTTTGGCACGATGCTCATGGCTTCGTGGATATTTCTTGTGGGTGCCTTGTGCTTTGCTTCTATGCAGATGATGCAGACCTACAGCGGCAACAACTTCACCATCAGGCGTCTGCGCCGTATCATGGTCACGGGCGACGTGCTGTTTATTCTTTCGGCACTGCTGATGGTCGAAAACTCTTATGGCCTGCTGCTGCCCCTGTTTCTCAAGCTTTCGCCCGACGGATACTTCAATTACGTCACTTATGTTCACAACAACTGGGTGCTCCTGCTCCTCGTTGCTGCCATGCTTGAGATTTATACAACTCACAGAATATCAGGCGAGCTGGCTAAAGAGGCAAAAAAACTCTAAAAGTCAGTGTATTTATTTTAAATTGCATGAAAAATTTTTCTTACATCGATAATACGTTGTAATTTTGTGCTAATATTACAAAACAAGGTTATGGTTAAGACTCTTTTAACTCTTCTGGGGGCTTTTGCCGTGTTTACGTCGTGTGTAAACTCTTACAACATTCAAGGTTCATCTAATGTTCCTACGTTAGACGGCCGCATGCTGTTTCTTAAGGTTTATGAAGGCGACGACCTGAAGAATATCGACTCTTGCGACATAGTTCACGGACAGTTTCATTTTTCGGGGGCGCTCGATTCTACGCGTATAGCAACTCTCTTCATGGACGATGAGAGCCTTATGCCGGTGGTGCTTGAGAGCGGCGAAATACAGATAAAGATAGACAACACGCAGCAGAAGGTGAGCGGAACGCCGCTTAACGACAAGCTGTTTAAGTTTATCGAGAAGTACAACCAGCTGGAGAGTGAGGTAGGCGAACTGGGCCACCTGCAGAGTCAGGCCATAATGGACGGACACGACATCAACGAGGTGAACGCAAAACTGTCGCAGAAGGCTGCACAGATTGTTGAGAAGGAAGACAAGCTCGTAACGTCGTTCATCGTTGAGAACTTCGACAATGTGCTGGGTCCGGGCGTGTTCTTCATGATTACAGCCGGCCACAGATATCCCGAGCTTTCACCCTGGATTGAGGATATAATGAGCAAGGCAACTGACAACTTCAAGAACGATCCTTACGTGCGCGACTATTACCGCAAGGCACAGCAGAACCAGGCTATAATGAACGGTACGGCAATGCCCGACGGAACAGACGACCCGACGCTGGCGCCTCCTACGCCCAACGAACTGGCACAGCCGGGATCAGAAGACTCTCTGAGCGAGGCTGTTGAGGGAGCAGAGTGACAAAGGCGTCAGGCTTAACCGCAAAAAAGGAACATATACAGGGGCTTTAAAAGATATTATGAGATTATTGATAAAAGACGCCACGCTTGTCAACGAGGGAAAGTCGTTCCGTGGCTCGGTTGTCTTGGAGAATGGTTTGATATCAGACATTCTCCAAGACAATTTTATTTCTGGCAGTGAACATTTTGATAAGGTGGTTGATGCTTCGGGGTGCTACGTGCTTCCGGGCGTTATCGACGACCATGTGCATTTTCGTGAGCCTGGCCTTACGGCAAAGGCCGACATAAGTTCTGAGAGTCGTGCTGCGGCCTATGGCGGTGTTACGTCTTATTTCGACATGCCTAACACCGTGCCGCAGACCACCACGCTCGAGGCTCTCGAAGAGAAACGCACATTGGCGGCGGCAAAGAGCCACGTCAACTATTCGTTCTTCTTCGGTGCAACCAATGATAATGTCGACCTGTTCAGCCGGCTCGACGTTCATCGTGTGCCCGGCATAAAGCTGTTTATGGGCTCGTCAACGGGCAACATGCTCGTTGATCGCTGTGAGGCTCTCGAACGCATATTCAGCGAAGCCCGTGTCCCCGTCATGACACATTGTGAGGACACTGGCATAATCAATGCCAACATGGCTGCTGCAAAGACCGCTCACGGCGACGATCCCGACGTGGCTCTGCATCCGCAGATACGCAGCGAGGAGGCTTGCTATAAGTCTACAGAGCTTGCCGTAAGCATGGCGCGCAAGCATGGTGCGCGTCTTCATGTGGCTCATCTTACAACGGCTCGCGAGCTGCAGCTGTTTGAGCCGTGGCACGATGCCATGCCTGATATAACGGTTGAGGCTGTGGTTGCCCATCTGTTTTTCTCTGACGCCGACTATGCCACGCTTGGCACAAGGATAAAGTGCAACCCGGCAGTAAAGACACTTGCCGACCGCGACGCTCTGAGGCGTGCACTCTCCGACGGCCGCATATCAGTAATAGGCACCGACCATGCCCCTCATCAGTGGGCCGACAAGCAGGGCGGATGCGCCCGTGCGGCATCAGGCATGCCCATGATACAGTTCTCGCTCGTGTCCATGCTCGAGCTTGTCGACAGCAATGTGCTGCCTATAGAACGGCTCGTAGAGCTTATGTGCCACAATCCCGCACGCCTTTTTGATGTGCGAGGGCGCGGTTTTCTCCGCAAGGGCTATAAGGCCGATGTCGTTGTTGTGCGCCCCGGCAGTCCGTGGACGGTTACGAAAGACGTCATACAGAGCAAGTGCGGATGGAGCCCTATGGAGGGACATACGTTCAATTGGCGCGTGGTTCACACGTTCTGCAACGGCGTGCATGTCTACGACGACGGACGTTTCCTCGACTCTTGCCGTGGTGAGGAGATAGCCTTCAGATAAGGGGCTGTAGTTGATGTTTAGTTAAAAATTAATCTTCTGAAAAAATGATTGCAAGGATATTCGTGCTTTTGGTGTTGATGATAATCCTGTCTGACATCTACATCGACAGAAGACTGCTGCGCCGTAAGACCAGGTATTTGTGGTGGCAGCGCCTGTTGTGGTGGACTCCGGGTATCATTCTCTTTGTCTATACGCTGGTGCTTACGTTCTCGCGCGATTTTGCGCCTGAGCGCATCGAGTTGCTCAACGTTTATCTGTTTCTTTTCGGTGTGCTGGCCATCCCCAAGTTTATCTTCGCCGTATGCTCGTTGCTCGGCTGGGGACATTGCCGCTATCATCACACAAAGAACAACTGGGGCAACCTTGTCGGACTGCTGCTGGCCATAGGTCAGATATATATCGTGGTCTACGGCAGCACCATAGGCTTCCGGAAGCTAGACATACGCCATGAAGACTTTTATTCTGCCGACCTGCCTCAGGCCTTCGACGGCTATCGCATAGTGCAGTTTAGCGATGCCCATCTCGGCACTTACCGCGGAAAGGACAAGAAGGTGTTTGAGCGTATTGTCGACAGCATCAACGCTCAGAAGGCCGACATGATAGTGTTTACGGGCGATTTGCAGAACATGTCGCCCGAGGAACTTTACGAGTTTATTCCGCTTCTGAGCAGCCTTAGCGCCAAGGACGGCGTTTATTCTGTTCTCGGCAATCACGACTATTCTGACTATATCAAGGCCGACGATGTTGTTAAGGTGGCCAATGAGCGTGAGATTATCAGTCGTGAGCGTGAATTTGGCTGGACGCTATTGCTCAATGAGAACAAGACCGTTAAGCGCGGCAACGACTCGATAATTGTTGCAGGCGTTGAGAACGACGGCCGTGGCGGTGAGCCTAAGCGCACAGACCTTAAGAGGGCGATGGCCGGAGTAGACAGTTCAAGCTTTGTGCTTATGCTTGCTCACGATCCGCGTCTGTGGCGCAAGGAAATCCTGTCCGGCAGCAAGGCGCAGCTTACTTTGAGCGGTCACACTCACGCCATGCAGTTCAGCGTCTTCGGCATGTCGCCGGCCAGACTGATGTATAGAGAGTGGGGCGGTCTGTATCATGAAGGCAACCGTGCCATCAACGTGTCTGTAGGCACAGGCGGCTTCATCCCCTTCCGCTTCGGAGCAAGCCACGAGATATCGGTTATTACGCTGCACAGGAAGGGGGCTTAAGTGAAGAGCTGGCGGAAAGCGCAAATAAAAATGAAAAATTAAAAGTGAAAAACGCCTGACGGAAGTGATGACATCGTGATAAGGTCGTGGAAGGGCGAGGAGCCAGAGATAAAGCAGGTGCATCTGACAAAGGGCATGAGCAGTCTCGTGCCTGCCTGCGTTGCCGACATGGACGTTGTGCCGAACAACGAAGACCGCGTGTCGAAGCTGCTTGAGGTGTATATTGATAATAAGAACTACTGAAAAAACATGCGCTAATATTATTGGTAGTTAAAGTAGTTAAAGAAGTTATCGCTCACTAAGGTGAGCTAGGAGTTAGAGTCATATGCATTGTTGATTCTTATCGCAAGCACTACGTTGCTATTGTGCCGGCTGATTTGTAATCGGCCGGAAGTGAATATAAAGATTTGCAATCTGATTACTTTCATAATCACTACGTTTGGTAATGTGCCGGCGGATCTGCGCTCCGCCGGAATTGAATATAAGGATCTATGATCCGCTAAAAATACCGCTGCCTTATGAAGTGAGTAATGAAAAATCTAATGCTAAGTTTGCATTAAAAGTATGAGGTGATGTCAAATAGGAAGTAATCGGATCATAGATCCTTATACTCAATTCCGGCCGATTGCAAATCAGCCGGAACATTAGCCTTGCTGGTCCTTGTCGCAAGCACTGCGGTGATGCTAAATAGGAAGTAATCGGATTAAAAAATTAGCTGTGCTGACCTTCGGTTCTTATATTCAATTCCGGCCGATTTTTCGCTGCGCTCAACAACTCGTGCAAATCAGCCGGAACATTAGCCTTGTTGGTCATTGTCGCAAGCACTATGTGAAGTCATGATAATAATCTACAACGCATTTGACTCTAACTCCTGTAACTCCTTTAACTTCTAACAACCACTTCCATAATCTGTGGCTTACTTACGCGACTATCAGACGGACATAATGGCTCGCATCATTGACGAATGGCAAAGATGCAAGAGCGTGATGGTGCAGATGCCTACAGGCACCGGCAAGACGAGAGTATTGGCTGCACTCGTGAATGAAGAACTAAACACTAAAAACGAAACGACAGGACGGACGCGTAGCGTGTGGATTGTTGCGCACAGACGGGAACTGGTGGAACAAATTAAGGAAACGGTAGAACAATTCATAATTCATAATTCACAATTCATAATTAATAATTGGGTTGGACGGAACGATGTTTCACAATTAGCTAACGCTGAACTACGTTTCATAAGGCATAATTGGGGTAAACCGAACAATGTTTCACAATTAGACTGTGACAAACGTTGTTCAACGCCTATAAATAAGCACAAGGCAAATCATAATTTTCCATTATCAATTATCAATTCTCAATTGTCTTACGCCAGTAAGATCCACGTGTTGTCGATACAATGGCTGGCGAGACACTGGGAGGACGTGAAGGACGAGATGCCGAGCCTGATAGTGATAGACGAAGCTCACCATGCGCTGGCTGACACTTACGCCGAACTGTGGCGAAGATACCCGGAGGCTAAGAAGCTGGGAATGACGGCCACGCCATGCAGAATGAACGGCAAGGGATTTACGGATCTGTTTGACAAGCTGATATCGGGATGGAGCATTGCGGAGTTTGTAAGACGCGGATATCTGTCGGTGTTCGACTATGTGTCGATAAGACGTGAGAGCGAGGAACAGAGACTGATAAACGAACTGAAGAGACGGGGCACCGACGGCGACTACCAGATAAAGGAGATGAACGAGAAGCTGAACAGGCAGACGAGCATCGAAAGGCTGTATGACGCCATGAAGCGCTATGCCGACGGCAAAAAGGGCATAGTGTACGCCATAAGCATTGAACACGCCAGAAACATTGCGGAATACTACAGCAGACGGGGCGTGAAGGCAGTGGCGATAGACAGCAGGACGCCGCGGGTGACACGTAAAGCCTTAGTGGACGACTTTAAGGCGGGAAGGATAAAGGTGATGGTGAACGTTGACGTGTTCAGCGAGGGCTTCGACTGTCCTGACGTGGAGTTTGTGCAGATGGGCCGCCCTACCCTGTCGCTGGCAAAATATCTGCAGCAGGTGGGCCGCGGACTGAGAATGAGCAAGGGCAAGGATGCGTGCATGCTGATAGACAACGTGGGGCTGTATCGTGTGTTCGGACTGCCGACAAGGGAACGCGACTGGCAGGCTATGTTTGAAGGCAGGATGACGGGAAAGGCAGAGACGGAAAGGCGTGGCAGGCAACTGGCTGCGACGGCACGGACAGCTGACGAAGAGGCTATAGGAAAGGACGAAATGGAAGTGGTGATGAACCACGAAAGGCTGCTGACATATATAGAGAAAGCCAAAGACGGAGACGAGACGGAGGCTAAGGCACTGACGGCATACAAGGACAAACGGAGCGGAACATGGGGCCTGAAACGCGGCAGGAAGATAACGGCGAAGACGCAATATGCGAAGGTGTTTGACATAAAGGACAACATGGCTGCCGTGAGATTCGGCGACATGCGCGTTGGCGTGGTTGACGGCGAGGGTAATGTGATGATGAGAATAGACAGATACAGCGGCATGAGGTTTGTGAAGAACGACTTTGTTGAGGTGAAAGACAACGGATGCAAGACATTTTATATTGACATAAGGACAAACAGACTGTACAGGGAGAAGCCGGAGGTGATGGTATTCGGAAGCGTGGAGATGCTGAAGATGGGCAGAACGCTATACAGCAGGACTAAGGATGTGTATGTGAACGCTCAAGGCATAGGACGCGGCGAACTGGCATGGCGCGGCTTTTATCTGGAAATACCTGACAGCAACGTGCCGGAGGCGTGCCGCAAGGCAGCGCTGACGCTTAGCACGGGCTACGAGACATCGGCATGCGTGATTGAAGGTGACGAGGAAAGGGCATACTGGTGTTGCGGCAGACTGGCTGACGGAAGTATTATTGCGGCTGACAATGACGGACGCTTCTATCACATGGCAAAAGGCATGACGCCTGAACAGATAGACGGAAAGGACGACATGGAAGCCCAGCTAAGGAGACTGAAGACGGAAGCCTGCGCAAGGGCTGCGGAAAAGAGACTGAGAAAGGAACAAGAGGAACAGGAACAAAGGCAGAAAAAACTGGAAAGGATAACCGACGCACAACCATTTAAGAGCGGAACGAAATGGGGACTGAAGTCGGGCGACAGAGTCGTAGTGCCGCCGAAATACAGAATGATAATGCCGCCGATAGGCAAGCTCTGTGCCTTTGAGGACAGTCCGAGACAATGGGGCGTAATGGAAGTTGACGGAAAGGTGGTGGAAAAGGCCAGATATATGAAAGTGGCAATAGACGAAAACGGCATCATGAAACTGACCGTGATACCGGGGAAGGTGATTACAAGGAGGAAGTGAAAGCCCCACCAAACCTCCCCCGTGGGGAGGCTTTTGTTTCTCGGTAGTTAAAGGAGTTAAAGTCATATGCTTTGTGGATTCTTATCCTGACCTCATAAGCACTACGTTCGCTAATGTGCCGGCTGATTTGCAATCGGCCGGAATTAAATATAAGGATCTATGATCCGATTACTTCCTATTTCTTGTAGTAAAATATTGAATTGACTAACGTCGAACTTCCTTTGTCATTATTCACTTTCATAATATAGCGGTACTTTTAGCGGATCTCATAAGACAGCGGTATTTTTTAGCGGATCAAAGATCCTTATATTATATTCCGGCAGATTGCAAATCAGCCGGAACATTACCAAACGTAGTGCGTGCGCTTCGTCGATTATTGTCAATTGTATTACATTGAAAAGAATCAACAAGGCATATGACTCTAACTACTAGCTCACCAAAGTGAGCGATAACTCCTATAACTACTTTAACTCCCGACTCGAAAGCACAGATCCGCCGGCACAATACAATTGGCGAAACAAAAGCCTCCCCACGGGGTCTTTGATCCGATTACTTCCTATTTCTTGTAGTAAAATATTGAATTGACTAACGTCGAACTTCGTTTTTCATTATTCACTTTTATAATATAGCGGTACTTTAGCGGATCAGGAGATCCTTATACTCAATTCCGGCAGATTGCAAATCAGCCGGAACATTACCAAACGTAGTGATTATGAAGTTATGATAAGAATCAACAATGCATATGACTCTAACTACTAGCTCACCAAAGTGAGCGATAACTCCTGTAACTACTTTAACTCCCGACTTGAAAGCACAGATCCGCCGGTACAATGGCAACGTAGTGCGTCTTACGAAAGTGAAAAGGTAAAAGTGAAAAACGAAAAATCCAAATGTATTGTGGTTTCTACTTGTAAGCAATACGTTTGCAATTGGATTTTTCACTCTTCACTCTTCGTTCTTCACTTAAATATGCTCCTAGCTCACATTAGTAAGCGATAACTCCTGTAACTACTTTAACTCCAAAGTCTTATGCTAGCTTGTCATTCGTTTTTTCACTTTTAATTTTTCATTTTTAATTGCGCTTTGCGCCTGCTCTTCATTTATTATGCTATACGATTAAAACTCAGAAATGGTGGGGCGGCCTTCTAGCCAGGCTATCATGTTTAAGACTAAGAAGTTCCAATTCTGGAAGCCTTTATTGAGCACCGGCTCTCCGTTTTCAGGCAGGTAATACTCATGTAACGCACCAAAGCGCTCGAAGTCGCGGCCAAGCAGGATAATGGTCTTTTCAGCCAGCTCACGGGCTTCGGCGGTGTAGCCATAGTTAAGAAGACCACGGAAGACGAGGTAGTTGACATTAATCCATATTGGTCCCTGCCATGACGAAGGATTACCGCTGGCACGAAGATTATACATCTTCTCTAACGGAGACAGTGAACGGATGCCGGCAGGGGCATTGAACGACGTGGTGTCACGATAATGAAGACGGACTATGTCGGCAGCCTGAGACGGCGTAGCTATGCCTGCCCACATGGACATAAAGCCACTCCACACGCTGAAACGCTGGATAAGGCAGTCGTAATTACGCGGCTGACCGACATGCAGATAGAGGTCGCCGGGATTAAGACCGCTGATGGACGGCTTCTCGACAGGCAACAGATTGAGGTCGACGCTGTAATAAAACTTGTCGCGCGGGTCCCAACAGTGTTCCTGTATCTTCGACTTCAAGTCGGCTGCCTCTTTATCATACTGAGCCGCTATCTCGCCCAAACTGAGACATCGGGCGATGTAGGCCATGGCCTGCAGTTCCTTATACATAAGGGCGTTGAGGAATATTGAACCGGAACTTTCGTGGGGACGATAAAACGTGCTGGGATCGTTGTCTACACCTATAGCCTCATCAGTTTCCCAATAAAGAAGACCTGTTGCCTTATGGCGGTGGAAGTTCATATATTTAGACACAAAGGCCTGCAAATAATAGAAATCGTCGCGCAACCACTCAGCATCTCCGTTCATCGTCCTGACGATAAAGGCTGCATGCTGAGCCAGCGTTGGCTTGTGCATATTCGACTTCCAGGGATTACGCTTCTTGAGCATCTCTTCGCGTGAAGGCGCGTTGCGCTCTATCCATATAGGTATCCAGCCGTCCATGCCGCAATAGCTCAACGAATTGAGCACACAGCCGCGCTCATAGTCGAGTGCCTGAATGCTGTCTTTAGGCGTGCCGTTGTCGAGAAGAATCTGCCTGAGAGCCACGTTGCTGAGCCATGAGTCCCAGTCCCAAAGCATGTCGAGATACTGACTGCTGCCGGGAGCAAGAAACTTATATTTAAGTGAGCCGCCAGCCTCGCGATACATTCCGCGCATCTCCTTATAGATGTTGCGCTTGCAGATGTCAGCATACTTGCTGACGTTAGCTGCGGTACGCTCTGGCAAGGCGGAACGGAGCTGAGACGAGAATGACAGCAAGACAAAGAATAAGGCAAGGCGCAAGGGCATGCGTGAAGGGCGCAAAGATAACATAAGAGACGAAACGGACATGAATGTGCGGCAAGAATAGCTGTAAGCGTTCATAACATTTGATTAAGGTTAATTATTTTTTAAGCAATGCAAATATATAGCTTTTCAGGAAAAAAGCAAAGACATAAGCAAATAAAAAGCGACTGTATACAAACTGACGATTTATGGTCAACTGGAAAATATGCCTATATGTAGACATTTAACATAAATTAAACGACAAAATCGTCATTGACGAACAAACAGACATTATCTTTGCAAAAAATGTTTTGTAAGAATTATTAAAGAGAATGATAACCCACGATAAAACGTGGAATATAAGAAAAACACCATGAAAGAATTTACATCAAAACTTATTACGTACATGATGATGGTGTGCGTGGCATTATGCACAACAGGATGCGGAAGTGACAGCGACGAAGACGGCACTACAGACGGAACATATGAGGACATGGCTTTAGAAAACCTGAACGGACACGAACTGAAGTTCTATTATGAATATGAAGGAAAACTATACAGGGCCATGGCATTGTATGTAGACAAGCAAGGTACGCCAAACGTGCTGAGCTATTCGGCTGTGCAGATGATAGGCGTAACGAAATATGCATACGTAAAGACGAACCAGAGCAAGGCGACGGTAAGCATGACGGTGATGTATTATCAGGCATCGCCAGACCCTGAAGGATGGAGCGACCCATGGCACCAATATGACATGGAACTTAACTTTGTGTCGGGAAACCAGGGATATGCCAAGGTTACAACGCAATATAAGACGCTTGTTAACGGTCTGCTGACAACGGTAAAGAAAGATGACCTGTGGTATTTCAAAATTGACAGCGATGAACTGCCAGACAAGACTCTGATTGACATCTGCATAGGCAACAGTGAAGGTAACGACGACGAAGATGGCGAAGGCAGCTCTGAAAACGTGGTAACATCAAAGGCACTGAAAACAAAAGTAAACTTTGTGCAGGACGGTGAAAGACCATGTATAGCCGTGGGGCTGACAAAGAACAGCACAACAGGACTGCCTGACAAAACAGGATTCTGCATTGGAACATCACCCAAACCCACTATTGAAAACGCAATAATAAAGCTGAACGAGAATGATGAATGTCTGAACGGTTTTTCACGGATTATCGGCAACAGCGGAACAACGCTGAAACGCGGCACAACATATTACATAAGACCGTATCACAAGACGGGCAACAAAATAATATATTATGAAGAGACATCGGTTGAGACACCGGGAAAGAATTATATACTGACCATTACGCCTACGCTGACAAAGTATTACAACCTTGACTATAACTTAAAGAAGGAAGGCACATACACACTGGGCATTACATGTAAAGTGAAAACGGCAAACGGCGACAAATATTATAGAGAAGAACTGAAAACCGTAGGCAAAGGCTCTGGCTCAATGTCTTGGGACTCTTCAAAATCCGGATACGACCTTGAAGATATCTACTACATAGAATTTAATGCAAGGGACAAAGCTACCGGAATATTGTATATATCAGACATGGCATCAGGAAGAGCCGGCGCAAAGCGCAACTAAAAACTAAAAATTAAAAGTGAAAAACGCCTGACGGAAGTGAAGAGTGAAGAGTGAAGAATGAAAAATCCAAATGCTAACGTAGTGCGTGCGAAAAGAACCAAGAAGGCTAATGTGCCGGCTGATTTGCACGAGTTGTTGAGCACAGCGAAAAATCGGCCGGAAATGAATATCAGAACGGAAGGTCAGCGCAGCTAATTTTTAATCCGATTACTTCCTATTTAGCATCATCTTATACTTTTAATGCAAACATAGCATTAAATTTTTCATTACTCACTTCATAAGGCAGCGGTATTTTTAGCGGATCTCAGATCCTTATATTTAATTCCGGCGGAGCGCAGATCCGCCGGCACAATAGCCAAAGTAGTGCGTGCGTTTCGTCGATTATTGTCAATTGTATTACATTGAAAAGAATCAACAAGGCATTTGACTCTAACGACTAGCTCACCTTTGTGAGCGATAACTTAGCGTAGTGCGTGCGATAAGAACCAATAAAGCTAATGTGCCGGCTGATTTGCAATCGGCCGGAAATGAATATCGTGCGATAAGAACCAACAAGGCTAATGTGCCGGCTGATTTGCAATCTGCCGGAAATGAATATCAGGATTTATTTAATCCGATTACTTCCTATTTAGCATCATCTTATACTTTTAATGCAAACATAGCATTAAATTTTTCATTACTCACTTCATAAGGCAGCGGTATTTTTAGCGGATCTCAGATCCTTATATTTAATTCCGGCGGAGCGCAGATCCGCCGGCACATTACCAAACGTAGTGATTATGAAGTTATGATAAGAATCAACAAGGCATTTGACTCTAACTACCAGCTCACCTAAGTGAGCGATAACTACTTTAACTCCCGCCTCGAAAGCACAGATCAGCCGGCACAATAGCAACGTAGTGCGTCTTACGAAAGTGAAAAGTTAAAAATGAAAAACGAAAAATCCAAATGTATTGTGGTTTCTACTTGTAAGCAATATGTTTGCAATTGGATTTTTCACTCTTCACTTTTAGTTCTTCACTTAAATATGCTCCTAGCTCACCTTAGTGAGCGATAACTTCTCTAACTACTTTAACTTCTGACTCGAATCCACAAGAGTTTTTCATTTTTAACTTTTCATTGCGCTTTTGCGGCTTAATTTGCCGGTAGCCCGAAGGGCTTAACTTTGGTAACCGTGGGTCATTACCCACGGATTAAAGTCCTGGTAATGCGAGCACCCGAAGTGGTGCTATTCTTGTTTTTATGTTACTTACTTGTTTGCTTTTGTGTCCGTTATTTGCTCCGATATAGCACCACTTCGGGTGCTCATAGTTTGTTTTGTTACAGGCCGTGGGTGTATCACCCACGGTTACTTAAGTGTAGCCCTTCGGGCTATAAGTTAGCATCAACCTTTAGCCGGCATAATAGCCTTGTTGGTTATTATCGTACGTACTACGCTAACATATGAATTTTTCACTCTTCACTTTTAGTTCTTCACTTAAATACGCACTACGTTAGCATATGACTTTAACTCCTAGCCAACTCCGTTGGCGATAACTCCTCTAACTACTTTAACTACTTAAAACGAATCTACTGATTCGGATTCTTCACATACCCCTGATATTTCGGAGTCAGGTCGGCCATAATCTCCTTATAGCTTATGTCCATGCGCTTGCTTATGTCTTCGGCACCCTGTCCTTCGGGGTATATCGGCTTATGGATGGTCAGTGTCAGCGGATGCCATTTCACCCAGAACCATTTGTTTGTCCTTGGCAGCACGTCGAAAGAGCCGTTGATGGTCAGCGGCACTACGGGCAGCTGAAGCTCGTCGGCAAGCATGAAGGCGCCACGCTTAAACGTACCCATATGCCCTGTAAACGTGCGCGAGCCTTCGGGGAACACCACCACGCTCATTCCGTCCTTCAGCGTGTGGCGTGCCTTGTCGTATGTCTCCTTTACCTTGCTCGGGCCGCGCTTGTCTACAAATATCTGGTGAGACATCTCGCAGGCAAAGCCAACGAGAGGAATCTTGCGCAGCTGGTGCTTCATCATCCATTTGAAGTTGCGTCCCAGATGACCGAATATCAGAAATATGTCGAACGAGCCCTGATGGTTGCTCACAAACACATACGACTCGTTGTGCTTCAGGTTCTCGCGTCCCACAACCTTTACCGGCAGAAACAGCACCTTAAGTATGGCTGCTGCCCACAGCTTAGGCGGATAGTAGCCCCAGAAGTGGCCGTTGCCAAGCACGCAGCCCACGCTCGTGGTGAGCGACGTAAGTATGGTGAGCACGAGTATTATCGGCAGCGCGATGCATATTTGATATATTCGGTAGATGTATCTCATTGTTAGTTGTTTTTATCGTTTTTTCGTTAGAATAATATTTGCGGTTAACCTGTCTGTGATGCCTGCTGCATCTGTGGCAGCCTAGTCTGCCTCGGTGAGCGTTGTCGTGTCTGATAAGCCGGGGCGCTCATTCCCTTGCTCGTCTTCTGATACTGCGCGGCTTGCGCTTTATGTCTGTATCGTCTTGCGTCCTTGCAGACCGTTTTTGCGCAGCAGCGTTGTTGCGGTTATGGTGTTGCAGCAGGGCAGCGGCCCTGCTGCATGTCCCTTCCTTCTGTCAGTCTTTAATCTTGGGATACTTGCGTGTCCATCCGTCCCAGCGCAGACGCATCACACCGAAGAAAGCCTCGCCGAATATGCCGCCGCTCATCTTCGACACGCCTTCACGTCTGTTGACGAATATCACGGGCACTTCCTTAATCTTGAAGCCTATCTTGTATGCCGTAAACTTCATCTCTATCTGGAAGCCGTAGCCCTTGAAGCGTATCTTGTCCAGCTCTATGGTCTCGAGCACGCGGCGCTTGTAGCATTTAAATCCGGCAGTGGTGTCGTGCACCTTGAAGCCCGTCACCATGCGCACATACTTAGATGCAAAATAGCTCATCAGCACTCGTCCTATAGGCCAGTTCACCACGTTCACTCCGCTCACGTAGCGCGAGCCTATGGCAACGTCGTAGCCCTCGTCGTGGCATGCCGAATAGAGGCGCGGCAGGTCGTTGGGGTCGTGACTGAAGTCGGCGTCCATCTCGAATATATAGTCATATCCGTGCTCCAGGGCCCATTTAAAGCCCGTTATGTATGCCGTGCCGAGGCCCAGCTTGCCGCTGCGCTCAATGATAAACAGACGGTCGGCAAACTCGCTCTCCATCAGTCGGTGAACTATAGCCGCGGTGCCGTCGGGCGAGCCGTCGTCTATCACGAGAATATTAAAACATTTTTCAAGCGAGAACACCGCCCTTATAATCTTCTCGATGTTCTCTTTCTCGTTATACGTAGGTATAATGACTATGCTGTCGCTTTTGTTCATGTCCTGAATGTCTTTTGTTTATGCGTGCTATATATGTCTTGTCTCCCTCCGGCTGGCGTCGTCATGGAGCCTTCAACGTTGTTGTCTTCTTCTTCTGATAAAGCAACTCTCAGTCGTGCCCGTGCGTCCTGTCTCCCCGGTCAGTCCTGTCTGCCGCTTATCTTATTGCAGAGATAATGCAAACCGAGAGCAGAATCATCAAGCTTGCTTGAATGTTATGCCTAGATGCCGCTTATCTTATGCAAAGATAATGCAAATTGGCATAACTACAAAATAAAAATTTGCCAACGGAGCCATTATTTTTCGTCCTTGCCTTTTAAAATGACGTTTTTCAGTCAATTTGCTTTATTACATCACGTTTTGCGTAACATTATTTATGACTTTTTTATCAATCGCAATACCATAAACCATAGCCGCCCCGTAGTCCGCAACATTGACATGAGCGTCACTTCTTATCCCCAATCGTCCCGATTAATATTTGTCAGCTCCCCAGTCCGGCCGCCTTTTCACATCCATACATTCGCATCATAAAAACAGTCCCGAAAAATCGTAAGTATTTGCGTTGTTTTGTGTTTTAAATTGAAAGATTGTAGCTTTGTGTGTTGCTGCTTGTTAAGTAAATCCAATGTATTTACTTCTAAACTGTTAATGGCTGAGTTTTGCCTCGTAACTCGGCCACTTTTACATCAAAAGTCATAGGTTTTTTATGCGTAAGTCATAGGTTTGTTTTGGGGATATAATAAGGTAGATATAAAACGCAGGAAAGTATTTGTTATTATTGTCGTTTTTGATAAGTTTTGTCATGAAACGGTATAATCCCCAATCGGCCTTCAGGCCGCACATAGCTTTATTAATTTTGTTTATTCATGCTTTCAGCCTGCCTTTTTGGTTCTATTGGCGCAAGCTAATTATGAAACGTAGTTCGGTCTAACCCAATTATTAAACGAAGTTCAGCGTTAGCTAATTATAAATTATAAAAGTGCCTGCAAATAATCCAACAAAAAGCCGCTCGATATAAAGCAAAAATACAGACCGAATACTAATAACAGATTTTGTATTAGGGCATTTTTTGATTCAAAAAAATTTTTTGAACGATGTGGTATTTACAAAATATTTTTATATCTTTGTTCTTTGTGTGCGCCGCTTGAAATCCTACTGATGTTACTTCTGATAGTGCAGCTGATATATAGAGTTCAAGAGCCGTGACGAAGGCGTAGACTTCGATACAAAGATGAAAGAGCTGCAAACCGAAATGAAAGATTTGCTGAAACAGGAGGAGGAAAGCAGAAAGGAGTTGTTGAACCTGTTTAAAGAGTTGGGCTATGGACTTGAATGACAAAATTGTAATTTACCGTACTGCCGATGGGCAGACCGCCGTGGATGTCAGGATGGATGGAGATTCTGTGTGGCTTTCACAGGCACAGATGGCAGAACTGTTTCAAAAGGACAGAACCGTTATAGGACGCCACATTAGCAATATTTATAAGGAACATGAATTAGAGCGTGAGACCACATGTGCAAATTTTGCACATACCAAGAATTATGGTCGTAGAGAGGGATTTACGCAAACTAAGAATATTGTGTTATACAACTTGGACGTCATCATTTCCGTGGGCTATCGTGTAAAAAGCCAGCGTGGCACGCAGTTTCGTATATGGGCAAACAAAGTGCTGAAAGAATATTTAATTAAAGGCTATGCCGTCAATAAAGCTCTGACAGAACAACGTTATACGGAGCTGAAGCAGCTTGTTGCCGTATTGGGCAGAACGGTAAAGGCACAAGAGGCACTGACTTCTGATGATGCGCTCAATTTGGTGGAAGTGGTTGCCGATTATGCTTATGCCCTTGACACTTTGGACAAGTACGATTACCAGCAACTGGCTGTGGAGCAGACCACTAACGAAGCCAAGTTTCGTGCTACATACGAAGGAGCCATGAAGGCAATAGAAGAACTGAAGGAGAAATTCGGCGGCAGCCAGTGGTTCGCTCATGAGAAAGACGATTCGTTCAAGAGTTCCATCGGGCAGATATATCAGACTTTCGGCGGGCAAGACCTTTATCCGTCAGTAGAAGAAAAGGCCGCCATGTTGCTTTACCTTGTAACTAAGAATCATTCGTTCAGCGACGGCAACAAGCGCATAGCTGCAACTCTCTTCTTATGGTTTATGGCAGGTAACGGCATTCTCTATAATCCTGACGGCACCAAACGCATAGCCGACAACACTCTTGTTGCCCTTACGCTGATGATAGCCGAGAGCCGCACGGAGGAAAAGGACGTGATGGTGAAAGTAGTTGTAAACCTGATTAACAAGAACAATTATGAGTAAGACAAACTACAAACGCTTGGGCGGATTATATCCGCGAAGTGGATGTGAGGAATCGGGATTTGAAAGTGACGAAACTATTGGGTGTCAGTATCTCTAAAGAGTTTATGCCATCAATAGCAAATTAAACTGATGATAGTATGAGCAGCAATTTTATAACAAATAAAGAAAAATTCTTATCGGATATTATCAATGGTATCTTGCCTAAAACAGATGCAGTGGATATATTGGTCGGCTATTTCTATTATTCCGGCTATATCCAGTTATCTGAAAACCTTAAAGACAAACAGATAAGGATATTAGTCGGATTGGATATTGATTTGCACATATCTAAACATATACGGGAAGTTGAGGCCATAAGAAATGAATTTATTTCTCGAAATATCATTAAAGAAGAATACTATAAACAGTTTGTCCATATATTCAATGATTCTGATTTTCTAGATACGGCAGAAAAATTGGAACAATTTAAAATGTTCTATGGGAAAATTTTGGACGGAACATTAGAGATTCGTAAGACACTCGACCCGTGTCATTCCAAGATGTATCTTTTTGCTTATAACGATTTGATGAATGAAGGAGGAGAGTTGCCAGGTGTCTTGATTACAGGTTCCAGCAATCTTTCATATCAAGGATTGAAGGGTCGGTTAGAACTTAATGCCCGATTCAACGACAAGCAGGATTACGAAGAGGGAAAGAAACTTTTTGATGAATTATGGGAAAGTTCTGTCGTTGTTGCAAGTAAGGATAATCTGGATGAATGGAATAATAAGGTGATGGCCCGTATATGGTACGATAAAATATACTCGCCATATCTGATGTATGTCAGAGTTCTTAAAGAATATTTTAACATACCAACATCTGAAAATCTGCTTACTCCATATGATATTACTGAAGGTAGGTATTCTAATTTAAGATATCAGACCGATGCAGTGCAGATGGCTATTAATGCGTTGAATAACCATAATGGTGCTATTGTTGCCGATGTGGTAGGATTGGGTAAAAGTGTTATTGCCTCTACCATTGCGCGTAATCTAAGATTGCGCACTATCATAGTTTGTCCTCCGCATTTGTATAAGCAGTGGGAAGGTTATCGTGATGAGTTCGGGTTTACTGCTTCTGTGTTTAGTGCCGGAAAGATTGAGGATGCAGTTTTACATTATCAAGAGTTGGTTAAAGATGGTGAGCAGTTCCTGATAATAATAGATGAAGCCCATCGTTTCCGCAACGAATACACGCAAGACTATGCCCTGTTGCATAATCTTTGCTTTGGCAATAAAGTGTTGTTGCTGACGGCTACTCCATTCAACAACCAACCTGCCGATATTTATGCGTTAATAAAACTCTTCCAGATACCTACAAACTCCACATTGAAGACTGTCGAGAACTTAGGTGCTTCATTTAAAGACTTGATAAATAAGTACAAAAAATTGCGTGAAGAGCAACGGGTAGGCAAAAAGACTGATGAAGAAATAAAAACGCAAGTCAATGATATGGCCAAGAAAATCCGTTCTATTATCAGTCCATTGGTCGTTCGTCGTTCCCGTCTTGATTTGCAGGGCATACCTGAATATGCCTATGATTTGAAACAGCAAAACATACAGTTGGTGATGCCTAATGATCCTGAAGAACTTGAATATGATTTGAGTGAATTGAAAGATTTATATACGACCACTCTTGACAGGATTAATAAATCAGAGGGAAGCAGTGATGATGTTTACCGTTTTAAGGCTGCCCGTTATTCACCTGTCTTATATATAAAAGAAGAGTCAAAAGATAAACTGGCTAAGGAACTTGAAGATAAAACTGGAGTAAAATTTAATCTGTTGCTTGGACGACAGACAAATATCGGAAAATTTATGCGCCATCTCTTGGTAGCTCGTTTTGAGAGCTCTGTAGCGGCGTTTCAGGCTTCATTGGGGTATATGATTCAGTCCTCCGAACACATGCTCCGATGGATTGAACAACGGCACAAGATACCAGTATTCAAGAAAGGAAACTTGCCTGATGTGTCAGCTTTCTATGATACCAGCGACGACGGTATGGAAGAAATTGAGGAACTCTTTGAAAAGTACGAAGCCCGAGGATTCTTTGAGATAGACATGAAATATGTGAAAGACAGTTTTGTAACTGATGTCAAGGCTGATGTTCAGCTGTTGAAAAATTTACAGGAACAATGGTTTGGCGAGGACAATATGATAAAGTCTGATCCCAAATTGGATTCTTTTATACGCATTGTCAGCAAGCAAATGAAGAATGACCCCAATCGTAAGCTTGTTGTATTTTCAGAATTTGCTGATACGGTGAATTATTTGGGCAAGGCTTTGGTAAATGCAGGACTACCGGCTATGAAATATACTTCTGCTGACGCTACTTCTGCCAATAAAGATCTTATACGTGCAAACTTTGATGCTGGTTTGAAACCTGCATTGCAACAAAACGACTTCTATATTTTAGTAGCGACAGATGCCATATCCGAAGGGTATAACTTGCACCGCGCCGGAGCTATTTTCAATTATGATATACCTTATAATCCGACAAGAGTCATTCAGCGTATAGGGCGTATTAATCGTATTAATAAAAAAGTCTTTGACCAACTTTACATATACAACTATTTCCCGACAGATGTGGGTGAGGCGGAAACGAGGACAAAAGAGATTTCCACCCTTAAAATGGCAATGATTCATGCCATAATGGGCGAGGACACTAAGGCTCTTACCAAAGAAGAAGACCTCCAGGTATATTTTAAGGAACGCTATCGCAAAGAACTTTCCCGAAATGAAGAGGAATCTTGGGACACACCTTATCGTAAGTTATTGAATAGTCTGAAAGGAACAGACGTTTATAATAATGCTCTTGAGTTGCCACACCGCGCAAGGACAGCCCGTAGAGTCGACAAACCGAAAAAAGGAGTTCTGATGTTCGGACGCAAAGGTGATGACTTCGTTTTCAAAATCGGAGATGCGTCTAATCCTCCCGCCATGATTTCGGCAGAAGAGGCTATTTCGCTGTTCGAAGCAGATATAAATGAGAAGCCTGTCGATTTGAGCAAAAATTTTGATGCAGTCTATCAGCTGGTAAAATCATCGCTCTTCAGTAGCGAAGTAAAGGACAGAAACGAGAAGGAGCAGATAAACGCATTGGCTAAAATCAAAGTATTGATGTCGAAACAAGCATTGTCAAAAGACTATCTTGAAGATTTGGCGCAAGTGGTGAGAGCCGATGCGTTGTCAGGATATGAGATACGGTTTATCAATCAACTGATGCCAAAGGATGCGCCAAAACTGCCCTTGAAAATTTCTGCTGAATATCTGGCACGTATCATTGGCTATCAAAACAAAGTGGACGATGGAGAAGAAACTTTGATTTTGAGCGAAGAACTTCAATAATACTCATAAATAAAAAAGATAAAAGATTTGATTATGGAATTCAATAAAGCATATAGTCGTCAAGAGTTTGTAAATTTCCTGCAAAACAGTTTCTTGCCGGAAGATTTTATCCATACGGAAACACCTGTGGAGTTTAGAACTAAAATGACATATACCCGACATGCCCTGAAGTTGGGAACATCTGCTGCTCTCGATTTGGTTGTGTATGAGGTAAGGCACAATTCAAAAAACGATGCACGTGTTTCACTATCTAAAGAAGCATTCCGCCTGCTTGCAGATGAAATGGAAGACAGGGCTTTGGTTGTCTTTGTTCCGGAAGACAATAACGACAATTATCGTTTTTCGCTTATTGAGATTACGCTCGAATCTAAAAATGATTCGTCACGTGTGACTCGAAATTACAGTAACCCAAGGCGATACAGCTATTTCTTGGGAAAGGGTATTGCATATTATACTCCAAATAAGTATCTGAATGAAAAAGGGCGTGTGGTCGATTCCGATGACTTGCGTAGCCGTTTCTCTGTAGAGGTACTTACCAAAGAGTTCTATCAGGAGTTGAGCGACTGGTATGCATGGGCAATAAAAATTATTCGTTTCCCAAATGACCTTAACGACAAGACCGATGATGATAAGTTTAACTGCGAAAGTGCAATCCGTCTGATTACACGTCTTATCTTTGTTTGGTTCTTGAAACAGCGTCATCTGATTCCTGAAGAGTTTTTCGACGAAAAATACATTGCAGATAATCTGATAAAGGACTTCAATCCAAATACGAAAGTGGATTTGTTCTACAAATCGAGTGAAAGCAAATATTATAAGGCAATTTTGCAGAATCTTTTCTTCGCCATGCTTAACAGTCCTATTACTCCTGAAGGTAGTAAAGAACTGTCGGAACGGCATTTTAGAAACGGACGTGGAGACTACGACAACAACAAACTTATGCGTTATGAATCTTATTTTAAGAATCCGCAGTTGTTTGTTGATTTGGCCAATCGGACAGTTCCTTTTTTAAATGGTGGATTATTTGATTGCCTCGATGATAAAGACAATGACTTGTATTATGATGGTTTCAGCGACCGCGAAGCAGTTAAGAAATCGTTGATTGTGCCGGATTATCTTTTCTTTGGCGAAGAGGCTGGCAAGAATATAGATCTTTCAGAGTGGTACGGCAGTAAGAAAAAGAAGAAAGTTTCTGCCCGTGGTATTATTGACATATTGAAGCGTTATAACTTTACCGTCGAGGAAAACACTCCGTTTGATAAGGAAGTGTCTCTTGACCCGGAACTATTGGGCAAGGTGTTTGAGAATTTGCTCGCTTCATACAATCCCGAGACACAGACTACGGCTCGCAAGCAGACCGGCTCATTCTATACTCCGCGCGAGATTGTTCAATACATGGTGGACGAGAGTCTGGTGGCGCACCTTAAACGCACTGTTGGTGACGACTTGGAGCAGCAATATCGTCAGTTGATGCAATATACTGATGAAGATGTTTCTTTGACAGACAACCAACGCAGACAGATTATGCTGTCGCTTTATAATTGTAAAGTGCTCGACCCTGCTTGTGGTTCTGGTGCATTCCCCATGGGTATTCTGCAACAGATGGTTCATATCCTAAGCCGTATTGATCCTGACAATAAGATGTGGAAGGAAATTATGTTGCAAAAGGCCATTGACGAAACGTCAGAAGCTTATCGCAATTCATCAAATGAAGAACGAAAAGAACTAATTGCAGACATAGAGCGTAGTTTTGATGAAAGTATTAACCGTCCCGACTACGCCCGTAAGCTCTATCTTATTGAAAATTGTATCTATGGCGTAGATATTCAGCCTATAGCCATACAGATTAGCAAACTGCGCTTCTTTATTTCATTGGTAGTAGATCAAAATACAAATACTGATCCTACCGACAACTTTGGTATACGTCCGCTTCCTAACCTCGAAGCGAAATTTGTTGCGGCTAATACGCTGATTGGATTAGATAAGAAAGATGCGTCTTTGTTTGATAGCGAGGAAATAAAAGCGAAAGAAAATGAACTGAAGATAGCCAAGCACAAAATCTTTGGAGCAAAGACAGTTCGTACCAAGCGTAAATACAAGAATATAGTTAACGAACTCCGTCAGGAGATAGCTGATATGCTATATGCAAATGGTGCTGTTGGGAATGATGAAGCTCGGCAGTTAGCATCTTGGGATATGTTTAATCAAAATGCTTCCTCTAATTTTTTTGATCCGGAATGGATGTTTGGAGTTAAGGATGGATTCGATATTGTGATTGGAAATCCGCCGTATATAAGCGCTCCAGCACAGATAGCTGATAAGAAACTTGCAAGACAGCGTAACGATATAATAGCATCTAAGAGATTTAGATCATTATATCAGAAATGGGATTTATATATTCCATTTATTGAGTTCGGTATGGACCATATGTGCAAGCTTGGAGGTTTATGTACAATGATTGTCCCATATCCTTTAACTAATCAGTTATACGCAATGGTTTTACGAAAGATGGTTGTTACATCATTCGACATGTTTGAGATTGTAGATTTGAATGGAACGAAAATTTTTGAGAATGCAACTGTTAGCAACTGCATTCCGTTTATAAGAAAATGCAAGGGAAACAAAACGATAATTTCGCATATTGATAAACAAAAGTCAATACACCATTCTTTTGTAAAAGAATATGAGGATCTAATTCAAGATAAAAATAATTATGTATGGAATCTTACACAAGAAAAACGCATCGGATTTCGTCATCCTATGTTTAATGTCTTAGGTGATTATTGTTATGTAAGTTATGGATTACGACCAAATTCAGATGAGAAATTAGCAAAAGGGGAATTTAAAAAACAGGATTTAATAAGTGATTATCAGGACCAGATTCATTGTAGAAAATATATTGAGGCTAAAGATATAAAAAAGTATGTAATTGAAAGAATTCGTTATATCGAATATTATACTGAGCGCTCTCCATTTAAACTTGTTAGGCCTACGTTTGAAGAATGGTTTAACCCTCCAAAATTATTCTTTAATCGACTTGGAAATTTATTTGGAACATTAGATTATGAGAATAGGTTTATACATAATGACTCCATAATAGGAGCTACATTATGGATAAATATAAAAGGTGTTGATAACAAAAGTATAAGTTCTAGTATAAAAAAATTTAGTCGTTACAACCGTGGTGAAATGGAGAAATTGTCTCAGAATGTAGATTTACGGTTTTTATTGGGAATTATGAATTCTACTTATGCAACCATACTTTTGCGTGATTTGAGAGGTGGCGATTATCATATTTACCCTGAGCATATACGTAATATACCTATTGCTCCAGCAACTAAGGAGCAACAGCAACCGATTATAAATCTTGTGGACACGATTTTAACTGCTAAACGTATCGACCCGAATACCGACACTTCTTTAGAAGAATGTCAAATTGACCTATTGGTGTATCATCTTTATGGTCTTACTTACGATGAAGTTTTGAATGTTGACCCTCAAACCCCAATTACTCGTGAAGAATATGAAAAAGACTAAAAATCATGAAAATCAGAAAATGCCGTGGCAATACAAGCTTGTAAATGATATATTTTCAAAAAAAGAAATAAATAATTGTTCATTATCTGAAATAATAGGTGATGACGTATTTGAAATAAAAAAGCATAAGTGTCCACCTATATTGTATAAATTTTATACTCCAACTATTGAAAATATTTCAGATGTTCAGAATAAATTATTATGGTTGTCGTCTCCAGATACATTTAATGACCCATATGATTGTAGGCTTAATTTTAATTATGAAGCTTTTCAACAATATTATACTATAAAATCTTTTAAGAGTAACTCAATGTTTTCAGAC
>NZ_HF986853.1:0-1890 GCF_000431195.1 Prevotella sp. CAG:255
ATATTTTCTTTCCCCACTATTTATCGGGTGAGCCCATAGCGTTATCAATTTTGTGTATTCATGCTTTCAGTCCGCCTTTTTTGTTTCTATTGGCAGCTTTTTGTTCGCTTTTTCATGACATAGTCAGCCATGCCTGCAAAATCCAACAATTACTCCAGATGGGAGCCATGCACATTTGGAGAATCCACCAGTAACCACCAATTACTCCAGATGGGTAAAACCATAGGAAAACATATCTAACGTAATCTGCCAAATAGCACTGATTTATAGTTAATTATGAATAGAGGCCGTTTTTTGATTGGATAGTTATATTTGCCTAATTTGGGATATAAAAGCACGCTTTTTGTCCCGTTTTTGTCCCGCCGTGAATTATCTTTGTTGCGCTTGCAAGTGACTGATATACAATATAGTAACAAATCCAAGAATCGGATAGCACAGAAAAGAAAATGGGACGAAAGAAGAAAGAAATCAAAATCAAGGAGCCTGTCCGCATACGAGAAAAGAGGCTCAACGATGGCAATGTAAGCCTGTATCTCGACATGTACTATCGTGGCGCAAGGAAGAAAGAGGGTCTGAAACTCTACCTCGTGCCTGAAACGGATGCCGCCGCCAAGTTGCAGAACAGGAACACGCGCAAGCTGGCCGAGCAAATCAAGGCGCAACGCATCCTCGACATTCAGGAAAAGGGTCTTGTGAACTGGGAGGACGTGAAAAAGGCACGGATGACGCTCAGCGCATGGGTGGCGAAGTACACCGCCGAGGAAAATGGGCTAAGTCCGGCCAGCATGAGGTCGAAGCGGAACGCACAGGCAAGGGTGGAAGAATACCTATTATATATAGGCAAGCCGACCCTCGCCCTAAAAGAGGTTGACAAGGATTTCTGCAAGGGCTTCATCGCCTTTCTGAAAACCTGCACGTTCAACCAAGGCAAAAAGACGTTGAGCAGTACGACCTGCCGCATCTTTATGAACCGCCTTGCCGCTGCGCTGAACAAGGCCGTAAGCGAGGGAATGTTAGACCGCAATCCTTTCAAACTGTTGGAAACAAAGGAGAAGCCGCAGAAGCTGAGCGCCATGCGTGAGTTCCTGACCATTGAGGAACTTCGTCAACTGATGGCCACGCCGTGCCGCTACGACATTGTGAAAAAGGCATTTCTGTTTTCCTGTTTCACCGGGTTACGGTACAGCGACATGATGACCTTGAAATGGAGCGAGATACACACGGCGGCGGACGGGAAGACGCTCTACATCGAGCATCAGCAGGTGAAAACCAAGAACACGGTGACGATACCGCTCTCCAATGAAGCCTTGAAATGGATGCCCCGAAAGTCAAAGGATGACGACCGGGTTTTCCATCAGTTGCGCATCACCTCTACCACGGTGGAAGTAGTGTTGGGCGAATGGATGCAGGAGGCCGGAATACAGAAGCACATCACCTACCATTGTAGCAGGCATACGGCGGCGACCCTGTTGCTGACCCTCGGCGCAGACCTCTACACGGTGAGCAAGATACTCGGACACCGAAGCATCCGCATGACCGAAGTCTATGCCAAGATAGTGGATAAGAAGAAAATCGAGACTATGAACCTCGTGAACAATATGTTTGTATAACAAAAATCGAAAGGAAGAATTTTATGAAAGAGGAAATCAAAGTGAGAATGTTGACTGCCGGAAACCGCAGCCTGTATCTGGAATACTACGAAACGGGCTTCCGCAAAAGAGAAAACCTGCACCTGTACCTTGTACCCGATGATGCGCCCAATGCAAGGAAACTCAACGAGCAGACCTACCGAAAGGCGCAGGAGATACAGGCGCAGCGCATCCTTACCCCTCCGTCATTCGAGAAGAAGCAAAAGACGGAAGAAAACGAAGCGGCCAAGACCATGACCTG
>NZ_HF986854.1:0-353 GCF_000431195.1 Prevotella sp. CAG:255
TGGTCTTTCAAATTTTGTTTTTGTCATAATTGTTTTGCTTTATAATTATTATTGATTTAAGTTGAACCAAACAAAAAAGGAGGGACACACGTTTACTTTTAATTGATTGTGTATCTCTCCTCTTGTAAGTGGTTTTGTTTAGCCGTTCCTTAGCTTATGAACCAGGAATAGCCCTCTGTATCATCCCCGTTTATCGCCTTCTGAATTCCTATCGCAAAGTCGGTGCAGTTTTGGTTCCTCTCAAGCCACTTGTCAATATAGCTTTGTTTCACCGCTTCATTACCGAGTTGCATAAGGCTCCAGCAGGTAAAGTCGTCTCCGCTTGTTATTCCGAAGTCAGGGTTTGCAACGTG
>NZ_HF986854.1:428-607 GCF_000431195.1 Prevotella sp. CAG:255
AGCTGTGGAAGTTTTCTCTGTTCGTTCATGGGTAATGCTTGATACAATCTCATTCTTCCTATAATCTTACAGAACAACTCCTCTGGTATTGGTGTCGCCCTCAATCCTTCAAGGTTGTGTAAAGTGTCGTCCATCATAGGCTCGAAACCACCGAACAGCTCAAACGTCTTTTGCATTAT
>NZ_HF986855.1:0-999 GCF_000431195.1 Prevotella sp. CAG:255
GATTGTAATATTAAAGTAGTATCTAATCATTTTTGCTGTTGTCGTTTTATTGGTTTTTCTTGCTGTTATAACAAAAACAAGGATACGTGATTTTTGTGTTTCTGTAATATCACTCGTTGTCACATATCCCTGCATTTAAGAGTGTTCAGTCTTTCTGGTATTCAAGCATTTACCAAAATTTGAAGTTTTACAGAAGGTGTTTTTTCGTTTAATTGTTTTTCTCCTGTAAATGTCATTCCTGTAAAAGCTCAAATATCCCAAAATCAGACTGCTTGTTTCTTTAGCCATTGTCTTACCTTGGTTTCATAATTTTCGCAATATTCCACGTTTTCGTCTATTACCGAAATGAGGTTGTCAAGATAAACGTTTTCTATTGTAATTCTGTTTTTGAGATTGTCGTCAGGAGTAAGGGTAACTGTAAATGTATCCGAGCCTTCGTCATACTCGACTCTTACATAACCCGTCATCTTGAAGCCCTGTACATGAAACTCCGTGCCATTACTTAAAGTCCTTACCGAAGCAAAGCATATTCCCCAACTTAAAGTGATTACACTGTGCTGGAATACCCGCCAAATATATCTTGCTATTGAAGTTCTGTTTTCTGTCGTTTCCATAATCTTTGTTGTATTGATTTTTATTGTTTTGAATTTGATGTTTTGTTGGATTAAAATTACATTGAATACCCACCATGCTTTAAAAGGCCGTCAATCAGCTTGTAAAAGGCCATGTTTTGCATTCCAATAGGCCATGTTTTAGAGCCTCGTTAACCGCGTTTTGGTTTGTTGATGGTTTCTTTATGTTAATTGGTTGGTATTCAGTGACATAAGAGAGTGTGATGTTCGATTAAGCAACATCCCCGTTCCTTTCGTAATAGAGTTCTGCAGCTGCATCGTCACATATCATTGCAAAGTCGTCAAGTCCGAGCAAAGGGTATTCATCGTGGTAGAATGAATGAAGGTCGGCAGGTGTCAATGTAGGGTCTGAAATAAGCGAATCCCT
>NZ_HF986856.1:0-31599 GCF_000431195.1 Prevotella sp. CAG:255
GCTAATGTGCCGGCTGATTTGCAATCTGCCGGAATTTAATATAAGGATTTTAATCCGCTTGCTTCCTATTTTTGATTAATAGGTATGAGTTGCGGATCACAGATCCTGATACTTTATGCTGTCGGATAACATATCCGACAGAACAATAGTCTTGTTGCTTCTTGACGTTCCAAGCCGTAAATTCTTTGGATTTCCTTATAATTATAAGACTAATGCGCCACTTGTACAATCGATTTGAACCAACAAAGCTAATGTGCCGGCTGATTTGTAATCTGCCGGAATTAAGTATAAGGATTTTAATCCGCTTACTTCCTATTTTTTATTAATAGGTATGAGTTGCGGATCACAGATCCTAATATTTAATGCTGTCGGATAACATATCCGACAGAACATTAGTCTTGTTGTTTCCTGACGTTCCAAGCCATAAATTCTTTGGATTTACGTGGCATTCCATGTGCAACTGATATGAATCAACAAGACAAATGTGCCGGCTGATTTGTAATCTGCCGGAATTGTGTATAAGGATTTTAATCCGCTTACTTCCTATTTCTGATTAATAGGTATGAGTTTCGGATCACAGATCCTGATACTTTATGCTGTCGGATAGCATATCCGACAGAACAATAGCCATGTTGCTTCTTGACGTTCCAAGCCGCAAATTCTTTGGATTGCCTTTAATCAGCAGTTCTTGCTTTAAGTAAAAACTTAGGACAAAATATTTTTTCAATCTGGAAAATCAAAGGATAACGGATGTTAATTGCATGGCGCGAAAATGCGGAATGGTTAACATTCGTTTGCTTATCAGGATGGATAATGAGGCAAAAAACATGGATTTTGAGCCGTAAAAGCATGGTTTTAGAGTCATTAAAGGGTGGTTTTGAGAGTATAAGTCGGCCACTTTTGGAGCGTAAACGGCAGAGTAATATTTCTTAACTATTGAAGTTTTGAGCTTTAAACGGCATAAGACGTTGAATGAGAGTGACTTAACCATAACGCCTGATTTTTGCCGTTTTTCACGCCAAATCACAGACTTGCGATGAGCATCGCTATTCTGAGAGCGTCAAACGGACGGAAAACATCAGAAATATTTACAAATAAAGAAACGTTATTAAGTGAAAAATGAAAAGAGAAAAGTGAAAAATCCAATACTCTTGTGGATTATTATTGGGAGTTAAGTTATAGTAGTTAAAGGAGTTAAAGTAGTTAGAGTAGTTAAAGTCAAATGCCTCGTGGGTATAATTTGCTACTTGGCATTTGGATTTTTCACTCTTCACTCTTCGTTCTTCACTTAAACATGCTCCTTTAACTCCAAATAATAATCCACAAGAATATTAATTGCTCTTCGCTTAAATTTATTTTCTCAATGTGAAGTCGAAGCGGAGACCGCCTGTGAGGTTGTTGCTAACCTTAATTGTTCCGCCATGCAGCAGCACGGCGTTCTTTACAATGGCAAGACCAAGACCTGTGCCGCCCATCTTGCGGCTGCGGCCCTTGTCTACACGATAAAAACGCTCAAAGATGCGTGCCAGATGCTCGTGAGGAACACCGACACCATTGTCGCTGAAGGTGAAACGCCAGCAGTCGTTGTCATTAACGGCTGAAAGAGTTATGGTGGTGCCTTCGCCGGCATAGGCTATGGCGTTGTCTGTCAGGTTGCGGAACACGCTGTAAAGCAGCGACTGGTTGCCCTTAACCTTGATGCCGTCAGGCAGCATGTTGCTGAACGTCATCTTGCGTTCTGACAGCTGCAGCGCCGTGTCGTTGACAATATTAGACACCATCTGGCTGACGTCAACCACATCGAAGTCGACCATCTCGGGCGCATCGTCGAGCCTGTTGAGCGTAGAAATGTCATGAAGCAGAGAGGTGAGGCGCTGCGACTGTGCATAGCAGCGCTGCAAGAACTGCTCCTTGGTGGCCTCGTTGATGTTGGGATTTTCGAGTATTGTCTCAAGATAACCCTGAATGCTTGCAACGGGCGTCTTCAGTTCGTGGGCGATGTTCTGCGTCAGCTGGCGCTTCAGGATGTTCTGTTCCTCCTTGGTTTTCTGCAGGCGCTTGTATATCTTTATTATACGCTCTGCAATCTCGCCGAGTTCGTCGCCGGGAAAGTCAACAAGGTCTTCGGTGTCGAGACTCTCGTTGTGGTCAGCACGGCTCGCAAAAAGGCGCAGCTTGGTGATGTTGTCGCCCAGACGGCTCACAAAGCGGTAAAGGATAAAGACAAGCACAAGCATGGCCACGAGCGAGAACCACAGATAATGCTGGTCGGCACGCAGAGTCTTGGCAAGACTGTTGTCGTAGGGCAAGGCACTGCGCACGATGAGCGAGCACTGCGGAACATAGGTGGCAGAATAGAAATAGTCTTGATTGAGAGTGGAGCTTACGCGGCTGAAGTCGTAGCCGCTGCCGTCCTTGATGGCCTCTCTGACCTCCCTTCGCGAAAGATGGTTGCCCATCTTCTTATAGTTCTTATATACATTGTCATAGACGACCTTTCCGCTGCGGTCGATAAGCGTAACGCGCAGACCATGAATGTAATGATTGGCCACGTAGCCGTCGAGCGTCTTGTCCGACCTGTCGTCAAGATAGCGCAGCGACTCCATCATACGCTCGTTGTAATCCTGCAGGCGCGTGTTGAGCGTGTTGATTTTATACTCACGCTCACGTGCGTGCTGAAAGATGATGAAGGCCACAGCGAAGACCACAAATACGGACAGCACGCTGATGTAAAGACGCGTGCCAACAGATGTTCTGCACATTTTCATTTAGTTTGCTTTATTTATATTTTTAGTAAAAACGCATCAGGCGTCGAAGTAATAGCCGAAGCCGAGGCGTGTTACGATGCACTTTGAGAAGCGCCCTATCTTCTTGCGGAGGCGCGTTATGTTTACGTCGACAGTGCGGTCGAGCACTAGCACATCCTTTGGCCAGATGCGGTCGATAAGTTCCTGACGGGAGAACACGCGGCCCTTCTCGTCGAGCAGAAGGTGAAGAATCTCAAACTCGGTCTTGGTGAACGGAATGTCCTCGCCGTCTATGCTTACGGTCTTTTTGTCGAGGTTAAGCTCGAGTCCCTGATAACTTATCACGTTCGACTGCGGCACACCGTTGTGCTCGGCTGTACGGCGCAGCACGGCGCGCACTCTTACCAGCACCTCACGTATAGAGAATGGCTTCGAGATATAATCGTCGGCACCGAGATTGAAGCCTGTAACGGTGTCGTTTTCAGTGTCACGCGCCGTGAGGAATATTATTGGGATGTCTTTTGTGGCAGGTTCGGCCTTGAGCTGCTTAGCCAGCGCGAAGCCCGACATGCCGCCCATCATAACGTCGAGCAGCAGAAGGTTGAAACTCTCAATGTTCATCTCGAGAGCCTCCTCGGCCGAGTTTGCCATCTCAACGGTATAGCCGTCTGTCTCAAGGTTAAACTTCAAAATCTCACAAAGGTCTTGTTCGTCGTCAACCACCAGTATTCGATAATTATTATCCATAAGTCATTCTGTTTTTTATAATAACCGTTGCAAAAGTAATGATAACTGTATTCATATTTATTACAGACGTGTTACAATGCCGTTACAACACAATACGCCACAAGAAGGCAACCACGCGGCGGCTCCCGGACGGCATCATGCCTGAGAGTCGTCGTCGGGCGATATGTCGGGCAGCGGACGGCGCGGATTCTCCTTCGCACCCATCTCAACGAGCTTGCGCGCCGACACGATGAAACTCTGATTGCCTTTTATGGCCTTGCGCGCATCATCAAACGACTTCTGCACGGTTTCGATGTTCTTGCCTATCTTCTCGAAACGTTCAACAAACAACCCTACGCGCTCGATGAGCGTGTCGGCAAGTCCGAACACGAGTTCCTGGTTGTCGGCCTGGCGCTGCTGTGTCCACGCTATCTGCAAGAGGCGCAGCAACGAGAAGAGATTCTGCTCACCGGTGATGACCACCTTGCGCTCAAAGGCATAGTTCCAGAGCGACGGGTCGGCAGACACGGCAAGCTGCATGGCTGCCTCCTGCGGCACGAACATGATGACAAAGTCGAGAGTGGTGCCGCCCTCCATTGAGTATTTGGCATAGTTCTTTGCCGAAAGCTCGTCTACATGGCGGCGAACGCTCTTAACATGCTCATCGAGAGCCTTGCGGCGCTCGTCGTCGGTCTCGGCGTTTACATAATTGATAAAGGCAGTAAGCGACGCCTTCGAGTCGATTATCACGTCCTTATGGTCAGGATAATGCAGCACTACGTCGGGGCGCATCATGTCGTTGGTGTCGTCGTTGTGTATCACGTTGCCTTTGGCGTCGCGCATGGTGTACTGCACGTCATACTCAACGCCCTTAGTAAACCCGAACTTGTCGAGCAGGTCGTTGAGCTTCATCTCGCCGAAGTCGCCCTGAATCTTAGGACCTGTCTGAAGTGCACGCGACAGCTTTTCGGCCTCAGCGCCGAGCGATGCCGTTGTGGCATGCATCTGCCTTATCTGTTCGCCGAGCGAAGCCGTGCTGCGCGTGAACGACTCGCGGTTGTCGTCCATCGACTTTTTCATCTCTGTCATTACGGCTTTCAGCGGAGCTATTATCGAGTCCATCTGGCTACGGTTGCTCTTGTCCAGTTCGTCAGCCCGCTGCTTAAGGAGTTTCTCGGTTGTTGTGCGCAGCTGTTCCTGCAATAGCTGCAATCTCTCCGCGAACTGTTTCTCCATAAGCAGCTCACGCCCTGCCCTCTCTTCGGCATGCTTGCGCTCGGCATCAGCCATGAGCCGTTCATACTGGCGGCGCAATTCGGTCAGCCGCCGTTCGGCATCCTCACGCGCATCGCCCAACTGTGAACGTAACATGTCGGCCTCGCGACGGCTTGCGGCAGCCTCGTTAGACAAGCGTGCGTTGTTTTCTTTTTGAGCTGCAGCGTTGCGCTGCGACACTATCATCATTGCCACTACGGCAATAAGAAATCCTGCTATAAAAAATAAGAATGATGTCATTATAACTATTTATTTTTTTACTTGAAAAAGACTAATTACACTATGTGAAGTAATGAATGCAGAATAATATAATTAATGTCACCCTTCCGTCTGCGTCTTGGGCCAGTTTACGAGATAGAGTTTCTCTGTGGCACGCGTGAAGGCTGTGTAGAGCCAGTGGATATAGTCGGGCGAGAGCATGTCGTCGGTCATGTAGCCCTGGTCAACATATATGTGTGCCCATTGTCCGCCCTGTGCCTTGTGGCAGGTAACGGCATAGGCATATTTTATCTGCAAGGCATTGTAACAAGGGTCTTGCCTTACCTTCTTCAGGCGGTCGGCTTTAAGCGGCACATCCAGATAGTCTTCCATAACTCCGTTGAAGAGCCGCTCACTCTGTTCGCGCGTAAGAGCCGGAGCCTCAGCCATAAGACTGTCGGTTACGGCGGTTACCATTATTTCATAATTGTCGTAATCTGGAAACTGAAGCCACACGTCGGCAAAATGAAGGCCGTAGAACTCGCGCAGGTTTCTAACCCTTACCACCATGGCCCTGTCGCCGTTGGCAATAAACGGCAACGCCTGACTTTCGGCTTTACGTCCGTCGCCGTTGCCCGTGCTGCTGTCCTCAAGAGCCTTTTCCTCGGCGGCAGCCTTCTCGGTCCAGTAGTAGTTGTTTCTCACCACCATGAGCATGTCGCCCGTAGTCAGTTCTTCCTCACGGCCCAACACCATGCCACGTATGCCGGCGTTGTAGGCATTGGCGCGCTTGTTGCTGCGCGTTATCACGATGGTCTCATCGGTGCCCACTTCAGAGTAGCTGCTGTTAAGCTGCTCAATGAGTTCGCCGCCCGGCACCATGCGTATGTCGGCAAAGCCTGAAAAAGTTATTTTAGGAAGACGCGTAACCTCGTCGTGGGTTATCATGCTGCGTATCTCCGTGGCATTATAAAGAATGCCGGAACCTGATGCCTGTCGCAAAATCTCGTTAAGGTCGCACTGATAAACCTTCAGTCCGTAGCCCGCCATAAAATCAGCCATCAGCGCGGGCGACTCTTCCTCGCCCACCGGCGGCAGCTGTGCCATGTCGCCAATGATCATCATGCGGCAGTTGCGGCCGCCGTAGACGAAGCTAACCATATCGTCGAGCAGGCAGCCCGTGCCGAATACTGCGCCCTCGCCGCCTCCGCCGTTGGCTATCATCGACGCCTCGTCGACAATGAAGAGCGTGTCGTGATACATGTTGTCGTTAAGACTGAAGCCCGTCGACTCGCCCGCAAAGGTCTTCTGACGGTATATGCGGCGATGTATGGTGAAGGCCGGACGCCCGGCATTGACCGAAAACACCTTGGCGGCACGTCCCGTGGGGGCAAGCAGGATAACCCTCTGGCGCAACTTTACAAGCGTCTTAACGATGGCTGCGGCAAGCGACGTCTTGCCCGTACCGGCAGAGCCGCGCATAATCATCACCGAGCTGCCGTCGCGGTCGAGCAGAAAACGGCTGAACACGGCTGTGGCCTTAGCCTGGTCGGCAGTGGGCACAAAGCCGAAAGTCTGCATTATCTGAGTTGCCAGTTCTTCAACAATCATCAGTTTTTATGCCAAAGGTTTGATTTTACGAATTATTTAGTGTAATTTTGCAAATGCACAGAATGCGAAAGCATAATGCAAACTTACATAAAATAATTGATATTTTATGCCATGTGAACTAAGAAAATATTGTTCTTAACCACAGCCGGCCATAAATAGCAGGTCAATAAGGCAATGATAAAAATCAGCAACAATCACATTCTGGCACTCATAGCCGCCATGCTGGCCATAACATGCGTCATGAGTGTGTGCTCGCCCATAAGATTTGAGCGGCAGCAGGCCGGACGCGAGCAGGCGGTGAAGGAGCGGCTGGTGAAGATAAGATATGCCGAAGAGAAATACCGCAGGGCCAACGGCACTTACAGCGGAAGCTTCGACATACTGGTCAGAGAAGGCTATCTGGCCGACTCGCTGCAATACATACCCTTCGCTGGGAAAAAGAAATTCGACCTTACGGCAACGACGCAGATAAGCAAGTCGGGCAGGCAGATACCGCTGATGGAATGCGGAGCCATGTATAACGACTACCTGTCGGGGCTCGACGAGAACAGCATAGCCAACCTCATCGAAGAGGCTAACAACGCGGGGAGATACCCCGGACTGAAAATTGGAGACATAACCACACCTAACGATAATGCAGGAAACTGGGAATAACATAATAACAAAGAAGCCGAGGCTTACCATACGCATAGGCAGGCACTCGCTGTCGTTCTCTGCCCTGAGCGCAGAAAATCCCGAAGGTATAACCTTTGAGCCTTATACCGTGAGGAGCGGCATATCCATGGCGGCTAACCTCAGAGAGGCGTTCAGGGAGATTGACCTGCTGAACAACGGATGGCAGAGAGCAATGGTGATGATCGACTCGCCCGTGATAATGATACCCATAGACGAGTTTAAAGACAGCCAGAAGGATATGCTCTACCACTATGCCGTTACCGGACATGAGGGCGAAGTGGTGATGTCGAGCGTACTGCCTTCGCTAAACGCCGTGGCCGTATACTCTATAAACAAAGACCTGAAGCTGGTCATCGACGACCACTTCGGCGACGTAAGGTTTGCACACGTGTGCGAGCCGGTGTGGAATCATCTCTACCGCCGCAGCTTCACCGGCATAAGGATGAAGCTGTATGCGTATTTCCACGACAAGAGGATAGACGTGTTCAGCTTTCAGCAGAACAGATTTAAGTTTACAAACAGCTTTGACACCGACCTGGCGCCCGACGCCGTATACTTCATACTGAACGTATGGAAGCAGCTTACCTTCGACAACAAGCGCGACGAGCTGCACCTCGTAGGCGAACTGCCCGCCAGGGAGGAGCTGACACAGGAGCTGCACACTTTCATACAGAACGTATACGTGATAAACCCGAAGGCCGAGTTCAACCGCGCTCCGATTACGGCAATAAAGAACATTCCTTACGACCTGATAACATATTTCGTGAAGAGCTGAGCCGCAGGCTGCACACGGACAGCGGCAACGCCTGAAAGCCTACGCCGCAGAAACAGCATGAGGCGAAACTGCAGGCAGCTCACTACAAGCCCCCAGACGGAGCACGGACAGGCAGCAGGCCTCAACAGAAAGCCACAACAACATTAGGAATAAACTGAAATGAGAATAATTACAGGAATATATAAAGGACGCCACTTTGACATACCGCGCACATTCAAGGCAAGACCGACAACGGACTTTGCCAAGGAAAACATATTCAATGTGCTTAACGGATACATCGACCTTGAAGACGCCATTGCGCTCGACCTCTTCTCGGGTACGGGCAGCATATCGCTCGAACTGGTGTCGAGAGGATGCCAGAGCGTGATAAGCGTGGAGGCCGACCGCGACCATCATGCCTTCATAAAGCAATGCCTGAAGAAGCTCGGCACCGACAGATGCATCGCCCTGCGAGGCGATGTGTTCCGCTTCATAAAAAGCTGCCATCAGCAGTTCGACTTCATCTTTGCCGATCCTCCCTACGCCCTGCCCGAACTGCCCACCCTACCCAAGCTGATACTTGAGCGCGGACTGCTGAAGCCCAACGGCATCTTCGTATTCGAACACGGCAAGAACAACAGTTTTGAGGATGTGCCCGGATTCATTGAACACAGGGCATACGGCAGCGTGAACTTCAGCATCTTCTCGAACAGAGAACCGGAAGGCGAGGATGAATAACCGCCGTCCGGCCTAAGCCTATTATTATTTGCATTTTCGGTTGAAAGTCATACCAAACTGACATTAGTTGAAAAGACGACGGATTATAACATCTAATCCGAAAGTGATTACGGCTGAAGCAAATAAGAATATACCATAAATAAAATACAAAAGGCGGCAAACTGCATCGCAAAAGGTATGCTTTTGTATCCTGAAACACGGCCTTTTGCAAGACCAAAGCACAGCTTTTCGGCTGAATAAGTTATTCTGTTAATACGTAATACCGTAAAAAAGTTTTGTTAAAAACTCGTCACTCATCACAAAGCCGCTTAATTCACTAATAATCAAGATGTTATAGTGTGACGAGTTGATTTTGCAACTCATCACATCGAGGTCAACCAAAATCAGGAAAGGCCACAATGGCCATGGTGTGACGAGTTGCGAAATCAACTCATCGCACCATAACACTATGTATATCAACACGTTACGCACGAATGTGATGAGTGACGAGTTTTTAAAGAAATTTATTTACTGTTGATTTACGGATTGTCCTTTCCTAATTTAGGTCGACTTCAAACAGAGTCGTACAAATCAGCACTGTCAAAGATTTTTTTATTACCAGCCATTAACATCAACGGCTGCACAGACAGATACATAAAAAAGGAAGAGGCTTCCCGCATACAGCAGAAAGCCTCTTTGTAATAAACCCAGAATATTGAATTATCTCTTTACAACTTTAACAGCATGTTTCTGTCCGTTCTGAGTGTAGACAAGGATGTAAGCGCCGTTGGCAACATCAGACAAATTAAGACTGCCTGCCACAACACCGCACTTGCGTACGAGTGAACCAGAAACGGTATATACACATACGTCATTAACCGGCTGTGATGTATAGAGAGTGTTGCCGTCGAAACGAACAGAAGCTTCGTTGTCAACACCATTAATACCGGTTGAGCCCTTAGCCACCAGATTAAGCTTGCTCCAGTTGGCATCTGCTGCAAAGATGTCATAAACATCCTCATTTACAGTAAGAGTGATGGCCTTAAGGTCAGATATGCCGTCGAACATTCCTGAATAGAATATAGGTGCGCTGTCTTTTGTATAGCTTGTCCAGTCGATGTTTGCCAAAGCTGTACAGTCACTGAATGTAGCTGAAGCGAAAGCTATCTCTTCGGGCAATACGACATCTGTAAGAGCAGTACAGCTCTTGAATGTGCTGGCCATGCTGCTAACGCCAGTGAGAGACTTAGAGCTGAGCAGATTAACCTTTGTCAGAGATGTACAGCCCATGAAGGCGCTGTTAAGACTCGTAAGGCCTGCACAGTTCTGCAAGTCGATGTCAGAGAGTTTCTCGCAGTTCATAAACGCATTTGTAAAGTCCTTGAAGTTTGCAGCCTCGGCAGCAGCCGGCATAGCCACCTTCTCAAGAGCCTTGCAATTTACAAAAGCACCATTCTTTGCCAGTCCGCCCTGAACGTAGAGGTCTGTACCTTCTTCAATAAGAGCCTCTGACATATCAACAGAAACGAGCGTGGTGTTAGATGCTCCGAAAGCAGTAGTACCTATAGCCTGAGCCAGTTCAGTAAATTTGCTTGTGTTCCATGTTCCAGTCAGTTTGATTTCAGTTGCCTTCTTAAGGTCGCTTGGAATATCGTCAGAAGGTACAGTAACAACGTCTTCGTCACCGCCGCCGGGAGTAGCACCGCCAGGACATGCAATCTCAATAGGTTTCTTCTGATAGCTGGTCTGCAGCTGTTCCAACTCTGAGCCGTCGCCAAGCTGTCCACCCTTGTTTCGTCCCCATGCATAGAATTTTCCGTCTGTAGTAAGCACGAATGAGTAGCTCTGTCCTGATGCCAGCATTGAGTAAGTTGCGCCTTCTGGCAGAAGTGGCTTAACAGGTTTTGCCGAGAACGGCATTTCGTCTGAAGATGATGTAGCTGTAAGCAGTTTGCCGTTGCCGTCGCCGAGAGCTCCGTCGCTATTGCTGCCAATAGCATAAATCTCCGTGATGACACCGTCTTTTCCTATGGCAATGGTCGTAGTGTTCTCGCATCCTGATACAGAAAGCACACCATCAGGAACAGTCGTTACCTTTGTGAACTCATAGTAAAGCGACACAAGCTCCTCGTCAGACTGATTAAAGCCGAGCAGGTTTGAATAGTTGTCACCTGTTGCCCACAATGTACCATCAGCCTTTATCGCATAAGTGCGGTTGTCGATAGCCTTGACGTAAACCCAGTCGTTAGCAGTTCCGATCTGCACCGGAGAAGACTGACTCGTGGCATTGCCAAGTCCTAACTGTCCTGAGTTATTCTGTCCCCAGCCCCATATTGTGCCGTCTGTCTTCAAGGCTACACAGTGAGAACTTCCTAAAGACACTTGTTTCCAGTCTGTATCAGTTCCAATCTGTACCGGAGTAGTGCGTGTATTTCTGTCACCGAGACCCAGCTGCGAACTGGTGTTTTCGCCCCAGCCCCATATTGTGCCGTCAGTCTTGAGTCCGATAGCGCTGTATCCCCAGAAATGACTTGCCGTAACGTCAGCCCAGTCATTATCAGTTCCTACACGTACAAGTTCTTTATGGTCCATTCCGTCACCGGTTCCCTGCACACCGCTCTCTGATGTACCTGCTGCCCATAGAGAGCCGTCTTCCTTTATGAAGAAGGCGTAAGCCTTGCCACCTATAACTTTCTTCCAGTCTGTATCAGTTCCTACACACTGCCACTCAGCTGTTCTTTCCGACACAGCCGGCGCACCCAGCTGTCCTTTCTCGTTCCAACCGCAGCTCCACAGAGTGCCGTCGTCACGAATAGCATAGGTAGAGGCGTCTCCTGTTGCAACGTATTTCCATACATGCTCCTGTGCATTAACCGATGTAGCCAGAGCCAATAGCCCCGCAACTACAAATGAACGTGTAATCTTTTTCATAAGCATTATTATTTAATTCAAAATTTGGAACAAATGTTCCCTTCTTATTTTTGTCATTTATTTACCAGAACTTTCTTGACGTCAATCTGCTTTCCGTCGCGGAACACCTGCACAAGATAAAGTCCTGCCCCTGGCAGTGTAAGGCTAACATCCTGTCCCTTGACCATATTACGCTCACACACCTTCATGCCGGCAGCATTTACCACGCTTACAGATGTTGCATCGTCGTTGCCTATTGTAAGATTGAGCGAGCTGACCTGTAGCCTTGTTTCGCTGCAGCTGACAAGACCCGGAGTTATGCCTGTAGCGTCGCCGTCCTTATTGTCGACAATAGGACAGATCATAAACGAAGCGCCCGGTGCAGCACCGAAATAATTAACCGGCATGTTATAGCCCATGTCGTTATAGTTTACAAAAGAATTGTGAGCAAGCATGCTGGTCATCTGCTCCTCGGGTATATCCTGCCCCATTACTTCAGTCAGCATAACGATATCAGACTCTGACGGATCGTCGCCAAAACCTTCAACGGTAACAAAGAACAAAGGCTTGTCCCATATCTGCAGAGGCTGTTCAAAACGGAACTCGCCAACTGCCACATTCTTTATAGGAAACTCGCCCTCATAAGCATCACGAATTTCGCTCACCGGCAACTCAACCACCTCTAACGGCAGACCTGTGAACTCCATGTTGCCCTCGCTCTCCATAGGGTACCATACACGAAGCATCAGCTTTGCATCGGCAGGATATTTTGTAGGCTTAAAGGCGAAATATACGTTTACGCCTGTAATATGGGCATTACCGTGAGCCGTCATGAACAAGTTGCCATAGCCTTTCAGTCCGGCACTGTTGGTTCCGCCGAGATAGCCAGCCGAACCACCGTTTAAAGGCAGATAGCCAAGCTGATATGTCTCGTTCCATTTACGGCAGTTTGCCGTGCTTATTTCGGCCTTACCGCTCACAAGCAGCTCGCCTTCGGCCTGATACGTGCTCTTTTTGCCAGATGCGTCGGTAACTTCAAGTGAAGGAAATGCGTAATGACCTAATTTGGTGTATGTTGCAGTTGCGCTTTCTGTTGCGGAAGTTTCTTCTGATGTTCCAGGCAAAGACCAATTATAGGCAGATGCGCCGCTCACATTACTTATATATGTAACAGGCTTGCCTGTAGGTGCCCATAAGAAGTAGTTGCCGTTGGTAAGGCGGTTGGGCGAAAGATAATTGCACACAGGCTGATTCTCAGAAGAATATGTGCCAAGACGGCTCAGTCCGTCAGGATAACTGTATGCAGGCTGATTGTCGGCACGGGTTATGGGATAACTGTCGGACAAGACAGACACTACCGGTTTTTCAACTTGCGGCAACAAAACGCCGACATCATCCTTGGCTCCGTCCACTGCAGAAAAAGCATTCTGGGCCAACAGGCATGACAGAATAATAAAATGCATCCTTTTCATAGTAAAAAATTGTTTAAGAGATGACTAATATTGAAAGTATATAACTAAGCACCTGAAGTGTTTTATGGCAAACATGCAACGCCTGTATACTTACATCTTCTGTGTTCAGATATGACTCAGCATCCGGAATATTCAAGCCGCCCACAGCCTTTGTTGGCCGAAAGGAGATTTGCATATAGCGAAAGCTGTACCGGCGGCAACACGTCCTATTGCTGCGTTCAATCTGAATTCACCGATAAGCTGTAACAGATATCTGTTTTGGTTTACACCACTATCATTCTCACATTTAAAAGATCCGCATGGCGCAAAACTAAAACTTAACAATGACAAAGGAGACAAAGTCAGCAACGACAACATCATTTCACTCATAGCATTTAAGTTTTAGGTTGCTTCTTATACTCCCCAAATTCAGCGTTAACAAACTGGTATTAGATTAATGGAAACAAAAAAGGCATGGGAGTTTCTACTTCTCGCCCATCCCTGCTCTCAGGCCTTCGCATTGCCTCAACTCAAGGATAAGCAACGCAGCCAGCCCACGCCAAGTGGAATTATATATACAACACACAGCCATATAAAACTTATATGGCCATCATTGGGATATAATTCACCCACGCAGACGTTCCGTTGCATTATTTCTGTGAGCTGATTCAAAGTTTGCGAAGTTTTGAGAGCACAGAATTAACGTCCGTAAACGCCTTTCCGAAGTCAGCATCCTAAAAATGCCGAAACTTCAATCCATCGATGTTATGACCCCGCCCGTTCCCAGGGAACTGGCATCGTCGGTGGCAAAAATAACAATATTATATCAAATAAAAAAGTTTTTATGTTTATTTTTTATGTTACACGGCATTATTTTTATACACAATCGCCAATTTGTCTAGCATTGAAACGATTTTATAGACAAACGGTCGGCTGGCAGTATATTGGGTTTATATTATACAATTAAACTTATGTTTTCAGCCGTCTTTTTGTTTACTATTTGCGGCTTGCCGCCTGAACAAGCAGAGGCAGACGTCAACATAAAAAGATCCCGGCAGTGAACTGCCGGATAAACGGGCTATACATGAAACTAAAGACAAGAAAGACATTAAGGAAAATATTGACTGAAAATCACATCAGCGGCGAAAATACACGCATCAGCGACTCAAGCAAACGGTGAGGGAACGAAAGACGGCGCGTGCTCATATACTTCTCATAGTCGACACACTGCTTCACGTCTTCCATAAAGACCGACTTGATGCGAAGGGCCATATCACGGTCGTAGATAAAGGCGTTGACTTCAAAATTGTTGTCGAAGCTGCGGAAATCGATGTTGGTAGAGCCGCAGGTTGACAGGCTGTCGTCGCTGACAAGCAGCTTTGAATGGTTGAAACCGGGCTTATACAGATAGACCTTAACACCGGCATCGACGCTCTCCTGCACGTATGAACGGCTTGCCCACTCAACGAATTTGGCGTCGGAGTGCAGCGGAACCATCAGCCTTACGTCTACTCCGGCAAGGGCTGCGGTGCGCATGGCAAAGAGCACTGGCTCGGTTGGCAGGAAATATGGCGTCTCCATATATACATATTTTTTTGCCTCCAGCAGTATGCGGACATACCCCTGCATCATCTCGGGCCACGGACTGATAGGACTGCTGGTAACTATCTGCATTATGCAGTCGTTGGGGCGGATGTCGTCGTGGGGCGGATAATAGCAGCGATTGCTGATGAGCGTGCGGTCGACGAAAAACCAGTCGACAAGGAAGGCGCGCTGTATGCCGTAGACGGCGCCGCCCCTTATGCGCAGATGAGTGTCGCGCCATGCGGTTCCGTTGCGGCCCTTGATATATCGCAGGGCTATGTTCATGCCGCCAATAAAGCCCACGCGGCCGTCTATAACGCACAGCTTGCGGTGGTTGCGGTAGTTGACCTTGCTGGTGAATGCAGGAAACTTAACCGGCATGAAGGCATGCACGTCTATCCCGGCATTGCGCATACGCTCGAAGAACGAATTGGGAACGTTCCAGCAGCCCACGTCGTCGTAGATGAAACGCACCTCAACGCCCTCTTTTGCCTTGGCAATGAGTGCGTCGGAAACGAGATAGCCCAGAGGGTCGTCGCATATAATATAGGTCTCGAGATGTATGTGATGGCGGGCTTGGGAGATGTCGCGCAGCAGAGCATGAAAGAATCCGTAGCCGTCGGTATAGATGTCGGTCTCATTGTTCTTGAAAGGCAAAGCCCAGTTTTGGCTGGCAAAGAGCTTTATGAGCACGCTGTGTTCGTCAGGAAGCACGAGGTTTTGCTGCTCGGCAAATCCGAGCATGGAGCGCTTTGTCAGCTGGTCCATGCTCTGCTGGCTGATGAGCTTCTCCTTGCGTGTGTTCTGCCCGAAGAAGAAATATAGTACGAAGCCCACAACGGGAAGGAACACAAGCACGAGTATCCACGCCATGGTCTTGGCCGGCTGACGGTTGTCCATGAGCACGGCTACCATTGCTGCTATCACTATGAATGCATAGAGCAAGAAGAATATCCAGTGTACGTAAATCATACGGTATGCCTTTTTACGTTATCTATTCCGCCTGCACGCAGGATGCCTGCGGCTGTATTCTCACTGCCTGAGTGCAACGTCCGGCCACGCAGCATGATGCTGCATGAGATGCCACGTCACACGATTATCTCGCTGCCGAGTTCTTTGGCTATCGAGTTACGTATGCCCTGCATGTCCTTATATTCGGCCATGAGGCTCATCATCTTTTCGGTGTCGCCTGATGCCTGGGTTATCTCGCGCTTCAGGTCTTCCATCTTATGCTCAACATAGTCAAGGCGGAAGTCGAGTATGAGGTGTATCACCTGGTTGCGGAGCGTGTCCTCATCTCTCTTCACCTGCAGGCTGCGGCTCAGCTGAAAATGGTCGATGGCCATGTCGGTGGCCACGCGGCTCACTTCGATGTCGGGATGATGGGTGAAGTAGGCCTCTGAGTTGAAGCCTTCGTCGTCGTTGTGTTCAACGGCTTCCTGCAGTATGCGGTTGTAAAGCTCGTTGTGGAACTTGAGTCCGTCTGCCCCGAGGTCGTAGCTGATATACTGCGACACGCTCAGGTTGATCTTTCCGCCGTCCTCGGTCTCCACATCTTTATATAGCACCTCGTTGCCGTGGCGTACCACCATCTGCGTGAGCATGTATTCGACCTTCGACTCTACATCCGACTTGGCGTCTACCTCCACTGCAGGCGGCTGTGCGGCGGCTCTTGCCTCCTCGCGCCTTGCCTCCTTGAGCTGCTCCTCCATCTCGCCCTGTATAAACTTGTTGACAGTGCTAACGAGCGTAGCCTCGTTTATGCCAAGCCGGTGTGAGCATTCGGTCATGTATGTGGCCCTGGTTATCTGGTCGTCTATTACAGACACGCTCTTGATAATGCTGCTTATGGCCTGCGAGCGCTTTATCGGGTCGGTTACGCCCTTTAGCAGCAGGTTGGTCTTAAACTCGATGAAGTCGGTCTGATGCGCTTCGATATAGTCGCGAAACTCCTGTGCGGTGTGCTTACGCGCAAAGCTGTCGGGGTCGTCGCCGTCGGGCAGCAGCAGCACCTTTACGTTCATTCCCTCGGCCAGGAGCATGTCTATGCCTCGTATAGAAGCATGTATGCCGGCAGAGTCGCCGTCGTAGAGCACGGTGATGTTTTTCGTAAAGCGGCGTATGAGGCGTATCTGCCCCGTAGTGAGCGATGTTCCCGACGATGCCACTACGTTCTCAACGCCGCTCTGGTGCATCGATGTAACGTCGATATATCCCTCGACGAGATAGCAGCGGTCGTTGCGCGTTATGGCCTGCTTGGCCTGATATATGCCGTAGAGCTCGTTGCTCTTGTGGTATATCTGCGACTCGGGCGAGTTGACATACTTTGCCACATTCTTGTCGTTGGTAAGTATGCGCCCGCCGAAGGCCACCACGCGCCCCGTTATTGTATGCACGGGAAATATCACACGGCCGGCATATCTGTCCTGAAGCTGTCCGTTCTCCTTGCGGTAGCACAAGCCGGTCTCTATCAGAAACTGCTCCTTGAAGCCTTTTGCCAGAGCTGCACGTGCCAGCGCGTCGCGTTCAGGCAGCGCATAGCCCAACTGGAACTTATATATCGTGTCGTCGCGGAATCCGCGCGAACGGAAATACTGCATGCCGATGGCCTGCCCGTCGCGGGTGTTCATCAGGTTGTCCTGGAAGTATTTAAGCGCCCAGTCGTTCACGATGAACATACTCTCGCGCTCGCTCGCCTCGCGCTTCTCCTCGTCCGAGAGTTCGCGCTCCTGTATCTCTATGTGATATTTCTTGGCAAGCCACCTAAGCGCCTCGGGATATGTCATCTGTTCGTGCTCCATGATGAAGCCTACGGGATTGCCGCCCTTGCCGCACGAAAAGCAGTGGCAGTAGCCCTTGGCGGGCGACACCACGAACGAAGGAGTCTTCTCGTTATGGAAGGGGCACAGTCCCTTATAGTTTACGCCCGCCTTGCGGAGCGAAACAAACTCAGACACCACGTCAACAATGTTGGCGGCATCCATTATCTTGTCTATCGTTGCCTGATCTATCATAAGCATTAAAACGTCCGGCATATCACCGCCCTGCCGCCTAGGCTGACGGAACGGCTGCGGACGAACTAATGCAAAATTAAATATAAATAGCGAGATAAGCAAGTGGCCGACTGATTTTTGTACAATCGGAACATATATTTATCGGTACGACGGAACGGCAAACAGACCTGTCATGAAGGCATTACGGGATATTATGAACAAAGTGAGCCATGACTGCAGAATGACACTTTGCAAACCGGTGGAGCAGCATGACGCGCAAAACGTAAACAGAGAAAATACAACTTTACTGACCATTCTGGAGAAATATCCGCACCGAAAGCCGCAATGGGTAACGCAGACCGGCAGCCTCAACACGACAAAACGACCAACACAGCAGTAAAAACGAACTGCACCGCCGATATAACACAATGCTTTTTAATGCCTAAAAGAGTGCAAAGCACAACCCGAAACGGCAGCTTTCGGCATGCAAAAGGCATGCTTTCAGCCCATAAAACACACCAAAAAGATGCACACGTCGGCAGCAGTGCCCCGTAAACCGCTGTAGAGGTGCACCTTACACGCTGCACACCAATATCTGCATTATTCTCGTCCGGCGGAGTTTTATCTGCAAATATCGCGGTATGGGAGCGTCAGCAGAAATCAATATGTAAGCAAAACAGCCGATTAAACGACATGAATTTTCATAGTCGCAAAGCCGCAGGAAAAGGCGCGCCGCACCACTGACGCAACGGCATACGGCAGGCGTCATGACCACGCATAAGGCCATATGCAAAAAAAACGGAATTATGCGAAACATTAGTTATTTATGGTCTTTATTTTACTTTTTCATCGATAATTTACTTAAATTTGCACCCCAAATGGTCAAAAAGGCCACTGCAATCAGGCTGGAAGCACCGGCCAGAAAGACCGGACGCAACCGGCAAAAGCCTGAAAGACAACATTTTATTAACAATAAAGAGTAAAAGGAATGAAAAAAGTATTTGTAGCATTATGCATGGCAGGACTGCTCGCAGCCACAACGTCATGCAAGACATCTAACAGCGCTGCATCATCAGTGTCTGCACTAAACGGAGAATGGAAAATAACCGAAGTTAACGGTCAAAGCATAACAAAGGCAGACAACGACAACGAAGCCTTCATAGGATTCGACGTTGAAAAGAAGAGCATGTACGGAAGCACAAGCTGCAACCGCATCTTCGGCCAGCTTGACGCTGACGCAAAGAAGGGCACGATATCTTTCGGCACAGTAGGCAGCACACGGATGATGTGCCACGACATGAAGACCGAGGAGCAGGTGCTCAAGGCTGTCAACGAAGTTAAGGCTTACGAGCTGAAGGACAACAGCACGCTTACACTGAAGTCAGCCGACGGAAAAGTGCTGATGACTCTGCAGAAGCGCAACAAGTAACAACAGCCTGCAAGACGGTGAGGCGGCATCAGCGCCTGACATCAGTGAAACAGAGCATTATTATGTGTGCGGACACAACGCGCGTTGCATATGCCGCAACCGTTTAAAAGGGTTTAAATACACGGGTAAAAACGTACGTTTTTGCCCGTTTTTTTTGTCAAAAAGCAAAAATAGTGTATTTTTGCAATCTAAGAATTTACATTATAAGCTTAATCTATGAATTTGAAAATCATCGTACTTGCAAAACAAGTACCCGACACGAGGAATGTGGGCAAAGATGCGATGACAGCCGAAGGCACTGTTAACCGCGCCGCGCTGCCGGCAATCTTTAACCCTGAAGACCTTAATGCCCTTGAACAGGCACTCAGACTGAAAGAACAGAATCCGGGCTCAACCGTAGGAATCCTCACCATGGGACCTCCGCGTGCAGCCGAAATAATCCGTCAGGGACTTTATCGTGGAGCCGACACAGGCTGGCTGCTTACCGACCGCCTGTTTTCCGGAGCTGACACCCTGGCCACTTCTTACGCACTGGCTACAGCCATCAAGAAGATTGGCGGAGCCGACATCATCATAGGCGGACGTCAGGCTATCGACGGCGACACCGCACAGGTAGGACCTCAGGTGGCTCAGAAGCTGGGCCTCGCTCAGGTTACCTATGCAGAGGAAATACTGAAATGCGAGGACGGAAAGCTCACCATACGCCGCCACATCGACGGAGGCGTTGAAACCGTAGAGACTCCGATGCCCGTGCTGATAACCGTAAACGGAAGCGCAGCACCATGCCGCCCCTGCAACGCAAAACTCGTTATGAAATACAAATACGCCACCGTTCCGCTCGAGCGCACACCCGACATGCCTTATGCCGAGCTCTACGAGAAGCGTCCTTATCTTACACTTAACCAATGGTCAGTGGCCGACGTTGACGGCGACCCGCAGCAGTGCGGACTGGCAGGCTCGCCCACAAAGGTGAAAGCCGTTAAGAACATCGTGTTCCAGGCAAAGGAATGCAAGACTCTCACATGCTGTGACGACGAGATCGACTGCCTCATCAAAGAACTGTTGGACGAAAAGATTATTGGATAAAAAGAACCTGCGGAACTGCCCGCCGCACATGCCTTCCGCCGCCTTAACGGCAACTGCGGACGCATGATGCCACAGAAATGCACAAGGACACGTTCCCGGTTTTCTTTCACAAATAAAGCAAGTAAATTATGAATAACGTTTTTGTTTATTGCGAAATAGAGGGTACTGCCGTTGCCGAAGTATCTCAAGAATTACTCACCAAAGGACGCAAGCTGGCCAACCAGCTCGGTGTTGAGCTCAACGCCGTGGTTGCCGGTACAGGCATCAAGGGCAAAGTGGAAAGCCAGATACTGCCCTACGGCGTCGACAAGCTGTTTGTATTCGACGCAGAAGGACTGTTCCCCTACACATCCGCACCGCATACATCTATCCTGGTAAATCTGTTCAAGGAAGAACAGCCGCAGATTTGCCTCATGGGAGCAACCGTAATAGGCCGCGACCTCGGTCCGCGCGTATCGTCATCTCTCACAAGCGGACTCACCGCAGACTGCACACAGCTCGAGATTGGCGACTACGACGACAAGAAGACAGGCAAGCACTATGAGAACCTCCTGTATCAGATACGCCCCGCTTTCGGCGGAAACATCGTTGCCACTATCGTCAACCCTGACCACCGTCCGCAGATGGCTACAGTGCGCGAGGGCGTGATGAAGCGCGAGATTCTCGACGAGAACTACAAGGGCGAGGTGGTTTATGCCGACGTTGCGAAGTATGTTCCCACAACCGACTATATCGTAAAGGTTATCGACCGCCATGTTGAGAAGGCTAAGAACAACCTTAAAGGCGCGCCCATCGTTGTTGCCGGAGGCTACGGCGTAGGCAGCAAGGAAGGCTTCGACATGCTGTTCAAGCTGGCAAAGGAACTTCACGGAGAGGTTGGAGCAAGCCGCGCCGCTGTTGACGCAGGCTTCGTTGACCACGACAGACAGATCGGACAGACCGGTGTAACCGTTCATCCTAAAGTATATATCGCCTGCGGTATCTCAGGCCAGATACAGCACATAGCCGGCATGCAGGACTCAGGCATCATCATCTCGGTGAACAACGACCCCGACGCTCCTATCAACCAGATTGCCGACTACGTAATCGTAGGCAACGTTGAAGACGTGGTTCCGAAACTCATCAAGTATTACAAGCAGAACAGCAAATAATCAAATAAACCGGGAGTTGAGCCTCACAGCCACAAGCCGGCACAACATGCCCTACGCATCGCGACAGCCGGCGCACGGCGGCAGACACAAGGCAAAGCCCTGACACGACGCCAGCCGTAACACAGCTCCCATTTATCTCATAAAAAGAATAACAACAATGGCAAACTATTATACAGACCATCCTGAGTTTGAGTTTCACCTCAACCATCCTTTAATGAAAAGGATTGTCGAACTGAAGGAACGCAACTTCGCCGACAAGGATGAATATGCAGACGCACCTGTTGACTATCAGGACGCTTTGGAGAATTATAAAAGAGTGCTTGAGATTACAGGCGACATTGCTGCCAACGTGCTCGAGCCCAACAGTGAGGAAGTAGACCTCGAGGGTCCGCACCTCGTTGACGGACGCATGCACTACGCATCGAAGACCTACGAGAACCTTGACGTTACACGCAAGGCAGGACTCTGGGGCATATCAATGCCTCGCCGTTACGGCGGCCTCAACATGCCGGTAACTCCCTACTCTATGGCTTCTGAGATTGTTGCCGCAGCCGACGCCGGCTTCCAGAACATATGGAGCCTTCAGGACTGTATAGAGACTCTCTATGAGTTCGGCAACGAGGAGCAGCGCCAGAAGTATATTCCGCGCGTTTGTGCCGGCGAGACAATGAGTATGGACCTCACCGAGCCCGACGCAGGTTCTGACCTGCAGCGCGTAATGCTCAAGGCTACATACAGCGAGGAAGAAGGCTGCTGGCTGCTCAACGGCGTAAAGCGCTTCATCACCAACGGCGACTCTGACATTCACCTCGTTCTGGCAAGAAGCGAAGCCGGCACACACGACGGCCGCGGACTGTCAATGTTTATCTATGACAAGCGTCAGGGCGGCGTAACAGTGCGCCACATTGAGAACAAGCTGGGTATCCACGGCTCACCTACCTGCGAGCTTGTATACAAGAACGCCAAGGCTGAGCTTTGCGGAAGCACACGCATGGGTCTTATCAAATATGTAATGGCACTTATGAACGGCGCACGTCTGGGCATCGCAGCACAGAGCGTGGGCGTAAGCCAGGCTGCATACAACGAGGCTCTTGCATACGCCAAGGAGCGCAAGCAGTTTGACAAGGCCATCATTAACTTCCCGGCCGTATACGACATGCTGGCACGCATGAAGGCAAAACTCGACGCCGGACGCAGCATTCTGTATCAGACAGCACGCTACGTTGACCTATACAAGGCTCTCGAGGACATCTCGAAGGAGCGCAAGCTCACACCTGAGGAGCGCCAGGAGATGAAGACCTACACACGTCTGGCAGATGCATTCACACCGCTGGCAAAGGGTATGAACTCTGAATATGTAAACCAGAACGCCTACGACGCAATACAGGTTCACGGCGGTTCGGGCTTCATCATGGAGTATAAGAGCCAGCGCCTCTACCGCGACGCACGTATCTTCTCTATCTACGAGGGTACGACACAGCTGCAGGTGGTTGCCGCTATACGCTACATCACCAACGGAACTTACCTCTCTATCATCAAGGAGATGCTGGCTGAGGAGGTTGCCGAAGAGCTGAAGCCGCTGCAGGTACGCGTTGCCAAGATGACAGAACTCTATGAGCAGGCCGTAAACTATGTTAAGGAGGCCGGCAACCAGGAGGTTCAGGACTTCCTTGCACGCCGTCTGTACGAGATGACCGGCGACATAATCATGTCACTGCTCATACTGAGCGACGCCACACGTGCTCCTCACCTCTTCACAAAGAGCGCCAACGTATATGTACGCCATGCTGAGGCTGAGGTGATCGGCCACTCTGCTTATGTAAAGAGCTTCATCGAGGAAGACTTGGTAAACTTCCGCGCAGTTGAGGAGAAAGCCGCAGAGGAATAAACAATGAACAAACGAAAAGACATGAAGACGGTCTCGGCAAAGATATCTGAAAGTCTTTTTATTTGATACGTTACTACGCGTAACAACAACAGCCAGGCACATACGGAACCGGTTTCCGCTATGTGCCTGGCTTCGTTTTTACCATATTCCGTTATCTTCCATATAACAATCTGACCGACTTATGCTGCCGCTCGCTGCCAGGCAGAATGACAGAAAAACTTTTTCTTAAAAAACTCGTCACTCGTCACAACCGGCCTTAACATGCAGAATATCAGCAAGATGCAGTGTGACGAGTTGAATTGTCAACTCATCACAACTCGTCACATGACGCTTTTTCGCCCCCTAAACCGGCCATCATAATTCAGCATTGTTGCGGTATGTTTCCGGCAGAGACTGCCGACGACGACACGAAAGGCGGACGGCAAGACGATAACGGAAAAGACTAGAACGGCTTAGAGCATATATGTGTCTGTAAGATAAAATCACATTCGGGCAATGAACGGTTGACGGTTAAACGCACAGCGCCACACTACGAAAGTTTCAGGCATGTCCGCATGACGCTCATTTCCACACCTGCCATCCGTCTACAAGACTGAACAGACGGCCGAGCGACTTGCTGTATGCCGCCGGATAATGCAGCGCATAGACAAACCATACATTGTCGCCCTTGACATATTTTGCATAATAACGGAATCCGTCGATGAGCATCCCGTCCTCATAAAGCGGCGACGACACCACAAAGCTGTTGCCCCTGCGGCGGCATGAGTCGGCCTTCATGGCAGAGGCTATCGAGTCCATATACTCCTTGAAGCCGCGCTCCTCTCTGTCGTAGACCACGTAGCACTCTATCGTGAGCTGCCAGAAATCGAAGCGCGAGCATCCGAAATAGCGGCCGGTGGTGTCGTTGCTCTTTACGAATATGTCGGGATAACGTGCCACGAAGCCAAAGTCGCGGTCTTTATATTCTGCAAGCGGCGCCACATTGAGCCTCTCCATGAGCCGCCGTTCCATGTCGGGCATATCGTCCTTGCGGTCAAGGGCGTCTATGCCGAAAGCCAAAGCCGTGAGCAAGATGGCAAAAACAAGTATCTTTCGCATAATGCTTAAATCTGAACTATCCGGGTTGTTACATTGCGCAAGCATGCTGCCGCTGCTGCCGGACATTCAGTCTGCATGCCGAAGGCACACATTCCGACGGCTGAGCGGCAGCAGCCCGGCGCAAGCTGTGGCAACTATGCAAAAGTAACGATTTGGCTGTTTTGCAGTGAAAAAAACTTACTGACATTTGTCTGACATTTCACGGATAACGCCCCGAAATGAATGTCAGACAGCAAAGACCGGGAACACCCGCTTTGCAAAAGGCCATCTTTCGGCATGCAAAAGGGCACCTTTTACAAGCTAAAAGACCGTCTTTCGAAAGGTGAAAGACGGCCTTTTGTAACATGCTGAATATGTGTAGGTTACGAAAACCATAAGCTACGGCAATATGATGCGGCAAGAGCATCAAGCAGGCAGGGTTGCATCCGCCCACCTGCCAAGGCTAACCGGCGATATGCATCTGCCTCAGCAGCTACCGCCAAGCCCTGGGCTTATCCTATTTCAGCATTATTATGCGGCGCAGGATGAGCGTCTTATACTGATGCTTCATGTCTTCCGGCAGGAACGACATGTCGATAAGCTCAAACCACTTAGACAACACACGGCTGAACTTGCGCGCCATGTTCTCTATCACCTTCTCCTCAATGCCCGACGAAGCTATCGACTTTATGAAGTCGGCCTTGCGCAGCTTGCGCTTCTTTCCGTTGAGCGTCAGAGCCAGCTCCTCGGTGTCCTCGGGCATTACGAGGGCCGTTGAGAGCATGTCGTAAGCCGGAGTGAGCGTATACGAGCCGTCCATGGCGTTGTAAAGCGAGAAGTTTTTCAGGTGCATGTCGGCGTTGCCCGTTATCCATGAAAAGACGACAACCTCCCAGAAGTTTACCACATCGAGCTTCGGCGTGGCCGAATATTTCCTTATCGCCTTGGCTATCTGCTCGTAAGAGCCTTTATATTTATACTCGGTAAGCCTCTCCGTCAGCTGGCACATATCCTCCATCGGTATCTTGTGCCCGTCGGCCGTGCGGTCTATTCGCCTTGTTATGTAGCACAGCTCGCCGTCGCTGAAGCGTATAAGGCTATGCGGAACGACGGTAATCTTGGCAGCCTCGGCCAGATGCATCGTCAGGTCTTCAAGCTCGGGCAGCGCGCGGTATGTGGTGGTCTGCGGCTTCAGGATGAAGCGTCCCCACAGGCCAACGATGGTAAAGCGGTCGGGCTCGTTCCTGCCTCCGCGGTCGATGTCGAGCGAGAGCTTTGCCTGCACACCCGTAAGCGTAGTCTGACTGCGCACCACCTGACGCGCCAGGTCGCCAAGCTGCGCCCTGACATAAGGCAATGAAGGCGCATTGCGCGTGCCGAAAAACTTGCGGGCACAAGCCGGATGAAAGTCGGTCTGCCCCTCCTTCAACTCCTTGTAACAATAAAGACACCTCATGGTTAATTCATAATTATTAATTCATAATTCATAATCAGATAAACAAAAGAACACCGAGACAGAGGATTTAAATTTTTAATTTTTACCTTTTAATTTTTCATTCTTCCCGTTCTTCCTCCTTGTCGTCCTGTTCCGGCACCACGCTCACAGCCCCTATGCAGTCCTTGCAGCAGGCAAGAAGCAGCGACATGCGATCGCGCTGGTTTATCTTCCAGCTCTTCTCGGCAATGTTGAGGAGCCATCCCTCAGGAATAAGTCCGTCGAAAAACGGAAACAGCACGGTGTCGTGATAAGGCTTGTCGGTAAGGGGCAGCGTAAGGCTGACGGCCTCCGCCCCGTCGGAAGCAAGAAAGTCGGGGTCGTACAAGAACGTAAATCCGTTCTCGTCTTCAGTGAGTCGCCCTGCCAAACGGTCGTAAAGATATACTATCGCTGTTTTCATAGGCACAAGGTTTTAGTCTGTAAGGAATAAAAAACACGGAGACAAACACGCCATACGGCCATGCCCCGCATAACGGCACACGGCACGGCTCACTCATGTTCGCGCCCGGAGCGTATCTCCACGGCACCCACCTGTCGGCCAAAAAGGCTCAGCACCTGGTTCACTTTGTCCATGCGCAAGGTCTGCTTGCCCTGCTCCAGCTCACGGACAAAGCGCAGACCAACGCCCGACTTGTCGGCCAGGTCTACCTGAGTGAGGTTAAACTTCTTTCGCATTTCTTTAACAAAATCTGCTATCAGTCTGTCGTCCATTTTATACCCGTTTGGGTACAAATATACAAAAGAAATATAACAATTATACCTTTTAGGGTATAATTTTATTAATTTTATCTCATATTACACCCTATCGGGTATAAACATAAGTAATATTACCAAACTTTTTATTAAATAAAATTAGGCATAAAAACTAAAAAAGGCAGGCTAGCCGTGACGGACTAGCCTGCCTTATGGTCAAGGACGGCACAGCGCCTCGCACACGCGGTCTTGAAAACGGCGGCCCGAAGACGAGTGTCTTATGCCCATGTTGATTATCGAGAAGCACAGCACATGGCCGTTGGCAGCCGTGCAATAGCCCGCAAGGGCACTCACGCCGGTAACGGTTCCGGTCTTGGCATGCACGTTGCCGCGAGCATATCCGCGCAGCATGCGGTCGTCGAGCGTGCCGTCAACGCCGGCCACAGGCATGAGTTCGCGCAGCGGCTCATATATCTTTTTATGCTTATAGGCATATTTCAGGAATGCCACCTCAAGCTCGGGCGACACATAATTATACAGAGACAGGCCGCTGCCGTCGGCAATGTAATACTTTGAAGGCTTGAATCCGAGCTGCTGAATCAGCCGGTTCATAACCTGGCGGCCCTGCTTAGCCGTGGCAGGAGCATAAGAACCGGAAGACGCTGCCAGATGATAGAACACCGATTCGGAATAAAGATTGTCGCTCTTTTTCATCATGCGGATCATCACGTCGCCAATAGCCCGCTCAACGGTGCATATCCTGCGGGCGTTGCCGGGCGTGCGGCATGAGCGCACGCTGCCGTCTACGACGATGCCGGCCCTGTCAAGCTTCTTTCTGAACGACTCAACGAATTCGTCCTTTCGCGATACAAGCAGCGGCGAGAGCACGGGGTTGTCATCGTCCCAGCACCATCCCTCGCCGAGGCGGTCGTCGTCTTTCATGGAGAAATCGGCACAGATGTCGCCTGCAATAGTGTCGATGCCAAGACTCTTCAGGCTGTCTACGAAGTCGTTGAGGTCGGACGTTGTGAACGCAGGGTCAAAGTCGCCCTTGCAATAAATATCACCCCTGAGCACACAGCTGTCTATCGTACCTGAATAAGAAAGCGTGGTCTTATACTTATAGCCATAGCCAAGCCTGTCGAGTGCGGCCACAGCCACCATCATCTTCAGCGAGCTTGCCGGACGCATAAGCTGCCGGGCGTTGTGGCAGAATATAGCCGAGTCGGCCGTAAGGTCGTACACCATTATGCCCACTGTCGACGTCTCGAACATGTCGTTCTCAAGAAGCGAGCCTATCCTTGCCTTTACATTTGCCGGCCATGGCAGGTCTTCTTCGGATATAACGGTGTCGGCGTCGGCCGTGTCTTCGTCATTAACGGCGTATGCCGCAATGCTTCCGCGCCCACTTGCCGCGCCTGCCACGCCCGTAACAGACACCATGGCAACCAGCATCAAGGCAAAAAACAGCTTTATTGCAGATTCTGTATTTCTGTTATTCTTTATCTTCATCTTTATTAATGTTTAAGCTTATGCGCTCCTGCCGGTCTCTCACCTCGCGCATGAAGGCCTCCTCATTGACCGGCTGCACAGTGGTTTCGTGGCCTGCGCCATACTCTATAAGGATGTATCTCACGCCAAGCAGACCGGGCCTGACCACCCTCATGCGGATAATCTCGTTGACGGGGACAGACAGGCTGCGCGAAAAGCGGCCGCGACTGATGATCAGCCGTCCGTCGGACGTGAGCACATAGACCGTATGTATTATCCTCTCTATCATCAGGACGACGACACCCATAAGCAAAAAGCCCACAAGGGCATTGACGGCAGAGCGGTGCCATAGAGAATAGATGGCTGCCCCTGCAACTACAGCTATGCACGTGTAATTGAGCCACGACGCACGATAATGGAAAGAACGGTTCACTGAAACACTGTTTTTAAATATTTGCCGTATGGCAGAATGCCCTTGCCGGTCTTACGGCACGAAAGCAGCGCAGCGGCAGACAACACGCCTGCGGGCGACAAAAGCGCGCCGACGAAGCCGGCAGACAGGCCACACGGACCACCAACATCTATTTTTTTGACCATGCAAAGGTAGCTATTTTATCATTAAAAGTGGCATTTTGATGTTTTAAAGTAACCTTATATATGTCAAAAATAGAAATCAGGCACACTCAATTTCAAAAATTCTTATTACTTTTGCAAATGTTTTATAATATATCTTTATGGTATTCAAATACGACTTTTTGATTATCGGCGCAGGAGTTGCCGGTATGAGCTATGCCCTTAAAATTGCAAGAGCACACAAAGGCAAGATATGTATTATTTGCAAAACTACACTTGACGAGGCAAACACAGCGTTTGCCCAAGGCGGCGTAGCGTCAGTAACCAACCTCAAGGTGGACAACTTTGAAAAGCACATTGAGGACACAATGATTGCGGGTGACTACATAAGCGACCGCAAGGCTGTGGAGCAAGTTGTAAGAAACGCGCCGGCGCAAATAGCAGAACTCGTCAAATGGGGAGTGAACTTCGACAAGAAAGAGAACGGAGAGTTTGACCTTCACCGCGAGGGAGGACACTCTGAGTTCCGTATCCTTCACCATGCCGACGACACGGGAGCCGAGATACAGAGGGGCCTGATGGAGGCTGTGAGAAACACGCCGGAGATAGAAATAAAGGAAAATCACTTTGCGGTAGAGATTATAACGCAACACCATATGGGCATCGAGGTGACAAGACGCACACCAGACATTGAGTGCTACGGTGCCTACGTGCTGAATCCTGACACAGAGAAGGTGGACACTTACCTGAGCAAGGTTACGCTTATGTGTACGGGAGGATGCGGAGCCGTGTACCAGTCGACCACCAACCCGATTATATCTACGGGCGACGGCGAGGCCATGGTATACCGCGCAAAGGGAACAGTGCAGGACATGGAGTTCGTGCAGTTCCACCCGACAGCGCTCTATCATCCCGGAGAGACTCATCCGGCATACCTCATCACCGAGGCAATGCGCGGCTACGGAGGCATACTGAGGCTGCCTAACGGCGAGTCGTTCATGGAGAAATACGACAAGCGCCTGTCGCTTGCGCCACGCGACATCGTTGCACGCGCTATAGACAAGGAGATGAAGATTCACGGACTTGACCACGTATGCCTTGACGTTACGCACAAGGACGCCGAGGAAACCAAGCACCACTTCCCCAACATCTACCAGAAGTGTCTGTCGATAGGCATTGACATCACAAAAGACTATATACCCGTAAGACCTGCAGCCCACTATATGTGCGGAGGCATCAAGGTTGACCTCAACGGCGAATCGAGCATACACCGCCTGTATGCCATAGGCGAATGTTCATGCACCGGACTGCACGGAGGCAACCGCCTGGCAAGCAACTCGCTGATTGAGGCCGTTGTATATGCCGACGCTGCAGCACGCCACTGCCTCGAGCATGTTGACGAATACAGCTTCAACACGCAGATTCCTGAATGGAACGACGAGGGAACGATGACCAACGAGGAGAAGGTTCTCATAACACAGAGCGTCAAGGAGGTTGGCCAGACCATGAGCAACTACGTGGGCATAGTAAGAAGTAACCTGCGACTGAAGCGCGCATGGGACCGCCTCGACCTGCTGTATGAGGAGACCGAAGCCCTGTTTAAGCGCGTAAAGGCAAGCCGCGACATCTGCGAGCTGCGCAACATGATCAACGTGGGCTACCTGATTACGCGTCAGGCAATAGAGCGCAAGGAGTGCCGCGGACTTCACTACACGATAGATTATCCGCTCCACGCCTACGACAACAAGAAAGACTGACAAGCCGAGGGCTTTGCTACCAGCGCGAGGAAAGATGCCCAAACGCCGGACGCACGCCTGAAACTGATGATAAAACAGACAAGAGTCTGCCGCCCTTAACTTACGGACGGCAGACTTTTTTTGTGCCTTTTCGCATGGCAGGCAAGGCGGATAATTATGTACAGAGTTTTCTGTAATCTGGAGAATGGACTTTAAACGGATGTTAATTTGATACCGGCTAAAGTCCCATTTCATTAACTTACGTTCACAAAACTGATGCAAAATAGCCAACAAATCATCAGTTATGCACACTGAAAGCAATGAGTTTGCGTCATGATTTGTGCCGTTTTGCATCATGAAAGCTATGCTTTTGGCATACAAAAGGCCATGTTTTGCATTCTCAAACCATATGCACAATCATACATTTAAGCATAACTATCTGATAGGCAAGACGTTACATAGAACATTAAAGAAATGGAGTTTTTCATCCGAAATCATGCTTTTGCCAAGAGCATGGGCACTCTGAGAGCGTCAAAATCAAAAAGTTTTCTGTTTGCAATGCCACAAAACACGACAAGCAGAACCTGCCCTGAGAGGCTGATGCGCATACGGCCAGGCACAGAAAAAGCGTCAGACAGCATTAAGTTGTAAGCCCTGCGGCTTGCAGAAGTGACATAAATATCTTATTTTTGCAGACAGAGACACATGTTAAACCTTGCGGCAGGCTACGGCACACACCAACAGGCCGGCCGGCAAAAACAAAAGACACGGCAACATGAACAACACTTTGATAATCAAGCTGACTGCATTTCTTACGGCACTGCTATGCATGGCTTCATGCACGGTAGGCGGAGACGACGACAACGAATACGGAAAAGGAATGCTGGAAGAAGGCACCATTGCCCCCGACTTCATGATATACACCGACAGCCGGCCCGAGGGCTTCGCGCTCAGCTCGCTGCGCGGACAGTATGTTCTGATAGAGTTTTGGGCGTCGTGGTGTCCCGACTGCCAGAAAGAAACCGAAAACATGAAGCAGATGTATGCCACTTATGCTCCGCAGGGCGTGGTGTTTGTTGGCGTTTCGTTCGACACCGACAGAGACCAGTGGCAGCAGTATATCAGCGAGAACGGCCTTAGCTGGATTCAGTTCAGCGAATTAAAGCCGTGGAAAGAGAGTTCTATTTCCACGGCTTATAACGTCAGGTGGATTCCCACCTTATATCTTATCGACAAAGACGGCCGCGTGGTGCTTGGCACGGTCAGCGTGGCCGAGATGAGCAGCAGGCTCGCCGCCCTTGGTCTTAGCGGTCAGTAACGGCTGTAACAGGACTGC
>NZ_HF986856.1:31611-32823 GCF_000431195.1 Prevotella sp. CAG:255
GGCTGTAACAGGACTGCCGATGCTGCCGTTAGGAATCTGTATGTCTATCATGGCGCACACCGTAGGCACGATGTCTGTCATCCACACTCTTTCGTGAGTCTCGCCCGGCTCTACGTGCCATCCCATCAGCAGGAACGGAATATGCGCGTCGTAGGGGTTCCATGTGCCGTGAGTTGTTCCGCCGTCAATCTTCTCTCCATACACATCATAGTTGGCCGGCTGCACTATCAGCTGTATGTCGCCGCTGCGCATGCGGTTGTATCCGTTGATAATCTTCTCGCGGATAAGTGCAGGAACCGTTGCATCCGACACGTGCTCAAGGTCAACCACATAAGCAAACATCGGGTCTTTCTTCAGCCACTCAATGGCAGCCTTCTTCACGTCGTCAAGACTTACCGCCATAGCCTCAACGGCCTCATGGTTGATAAACACCTTGTAGCTGTCTATGCAGCGCACCAGACTGATCTTTGAGCCGAACTTGTTCATGAGATACGTGTCAAGTTCCTTCTCAACCTTCGGCACCACAAAGCCGTCGGCAGGAATTCCGTGTTCGCGCGACAGCAGTATGCTGTTGGCTGCTCCGTGGTCGGCCATGAGGAACAATTGGCTGCTCCGTGGTCGGCCATGAGAAACACGAGATACTGGTCCTTGCCTACATTCTGGTCGAGATAGCCGAACAGGTCGGCCAGACGCTTGTCGAGGTCTACATAAATCTCACGCGTCTTGTCGCTGTGAGTGCCATACTTGTGGCCTATCATGTCTGTGCAAGAGAAGCTTACGGCAAGCAGGTCGGTTACATTGTCGCCGCCGAGCTGCTCTCCTGCCACGGCAGCCTTGGCCATTTCCTCAGTTATCTTGTTGCCGAGCGGCGTGTAGCATATCTGGTCTTTCGTCACCTTGCCGATACTCTTGTTATAGTCAACGGCCCACTTCGGCAGTTCTTTCATATAGTAGGTGCTGCTTATGAAGGTGCCTGTTGAATAGTCAATCCAGTAAGCTCCGTCGGCAGCATGTCCTGCAGGGAGTATTGCGGCACGGTCTTTGAGCGACACACCGATGACTTTTGCCTTAAAGTCGGTGGCTATTTTAAGCTCGTCGCCGATGGTAGTGGTGAGCATGTTGCGGGGCGACATCTTGCCCTCAGCCGACTTGCTGCCTACTGTGCTGACAGTTGAGTCGGAGCAGCAGTACACCATCTTGCCGTTCAGCAGG
>NZ_HF986856.1:32850-76654 GCF_000431195.1 Prevotella sp. CAG:255
GAAGTGGTTGCCTGCTATTCCGTGTATGGCAGGCACGGTGCCGGTGTATATCGACGCATGGCCAACTGCCGTTATCGAGGGCACATAGTTTATCATCGTGTTCTCACAACTGAAGCCCTCGTTCATAAGACGCCTGAATCCGCCTTCGCCAAACATGTCGTAATAACGGTAAAGATAGTCCCAGCGCATCTGGTCAACAACAATTCCCACAACGAGTTTCGGCCTGTCGGCTCCCGCAGCCAACGCTCTGGCGCTGCCAAAGGCCGTGAACATCAACACCGCCGCAACGGCATTAGCAAGTAAAGAAAATCTTTTCATCTTTTGTGTATATTAATTACAGTTTGTTCAGGGTGCTAAATTAACAACACCGGTTTACACGAATGTTTCACCGGTGTTACAATTAAGCTACGCAGCACCACACAAAGTGCGGTGCTGCGTATATGCTAATAAGTAAAATTCTGTTACAGATCCTCGCCCGTGTACTCGAGCAGCGGCAGCGTTCCCCTGAGTGCTCCGAGGGCGTTGTAGGCAAGAGAGCCCATCTCGTCCTCGCCCGGACAGATAACCACAGGAGCTATATATTCTACCTGTGCCTTCAGTCTGTCGGTGCAATAAGTGTCGTAGGCAATGCCGCCGGTAAAGATTATGGCGTCCACCTTTCCTACAAGAGCCACATGCATGGCGCCTATCTGCTTGGCGATGGTGTAGAGCATGGCGTCTACTACGTTCTTGGCGTGCTCGTCGCCTTCCTCCACATTGCGCGAGATTGTTATCATGTCGTTGGTGCCGAGATAAGCCGTGAGACCTCCGCGGCCGCTTATCATCTGCTTGATCTGCTTCTGTGTGTATTCTCCGCTGAAGCACATCGCAACGAGCTGGCCTGCCGGAAGCGTGCCCGCACGCTCTGTTGAGAAAGGTCCTTCGCCGTCGAGGGCGTTGTTTACGTCGATCACCTTGCCCTTGCGGTGCGCACCAATAGATATTCCTCCTCCAAGATGCACGACGATGAGGTTAAGGTCTTCATACTTGCGGCCTATCGAAGCGGCGTATCTTCTTGCAACAGCCTTCTGGTTGAGGGCGTGGAACACCGACTTGCGCTCCATGCCGGGAATGCCCGTGAAGCGTGCTTCGGGACAAAGCTCGTCGACAACCACCGGGTCGGCTATATATGCCGGACAAGAGCAGCGCACGGCAATATCGTCTGCAATAAGCGCTCCGAGGTTGCAGGCATGCTCCATCTGGGCATGTATGAGGTCGTGCTTCATCTTGTCGTTGACGGCATAAACGCCTCCCTTAAGAGGCTTCAGCAGTCCGCCGCGTCCGATAACGGCGTCGAACTTCAGCTCGATGCCGGCCTCCTCAAGACACTTGAGGATGAAATCACGACGATATTCGTATTGGTCACTGATATGATGGAATGCGGCAAGCTCGCTCACCGGATGGTGTGCGCCGGTCATCCATACAGACTTTTCGTCTTCATAAACAGCAAGTTTAGTTGACGTAGAGCCAGGGTTTATTACAAAAATTTTCATTCAAGACAAATTGTATAAATGATAAGTTAAAGAACAATTATCTATGGCATGGCCGCCAGAGGCAGCCACGCTCACATGGAAATGTTTTTGTCCTGAGGGCGCGTCAGCCAAGTATGCCTGTGCAGGCAAGAGCCAGACTGTAATATTTTGACTCGCACGAGTCGGCACGTGAAGCAACAACAACGGGCACTGTTGTACCGCAGAGTATGCCTGCCGTCTCGGCTTTTGCAAACAATGTGATTGTCTTATAGAAGACGTTGCCCGACTCGATATTGGGGAATATCAACACGTCGGCATTGCCCACAACGGGCGATGTTATGCCCTTGATGCTTCCGCTGTCGGCATCGCATGCCGTCTTGACATCCATCGGGCCTCCCAGACACACGTCGCCGTACTCGCCTGCCTCTGCACGCTTCTTCAGCTCTTCGTAACAGATTGTGTGAGGGAACTTCTCGTTCACCTTCTCTGTGCAGTTGATAAGAGCCACGTTAGGACGGCTTACGCCCATGTGGCGGCTTGCGCTGACGGTGTAACGCAGTATGGCGTCAAACTGGTCGAGAGTAGGACGCGGAACCACTGCTGCGTCTGAGAACACGATAAGCTTGCGGTAGCTCGGTATCTGGGCAATAGTTATATGGCTCAATACTCTGCCTGGCTCAAGCAGTCCGTGCTCTTTATTAAGAATGGCGCGTAAAAGGTTATCGGTGTTGAGCGTGCCCTTCATGAGCACGGCAGCCTGACCCTCCCTGACAAGATCCACAGCCTTATAGGCCGCATCGTCGGGAGTAGGCTCCAGATACACCTCTACATGTCCCTCATACATCGAACGGAGACGCTCGAACTCAGGTTTACACTCACCAGCACACACCAACAAGAAGTCGGCAATTCCTTCCTTAAGACATCGTCCTACTACATATTCAGTGTGAGAGTCGGCCGGGCAGACTACTGCCACACGCTTTCTGTTAGTAACAGAACACTGACGGCTGACAATGTCGTCAAAATTTTGTATTGATTCCATAGCGAATAAGATTTGAGTATATAGACTGATTTTGCGGGCATGAACAGACTCACGGACTGTCATTAACTGCACAAATCGCCTTGTTTTGTGCAAAGATAGTGTTTCAACGGCAAACTTCAAAATAATTAGAGCAATAATAATGCGTTTTAAAGAATTTTAGACCAATCAATACGAAAAATGCGGTGTTTTATATCACAACGGCACTAAAACACACAGTCAACAGGTGTATATCATGGCTTATATTTACAATAAGCTCGAAGATTAGCACTTTATTACACAAAACGTTAGTTACGAATTGAAAGCAGAACCACCTAAACGGCTGTCCCGACAGGCCGAAAAGCACCCGACAGACACGCCCGGAGAGGCACGAGCAGATAAAAACCGTAAGTAAAATATCTATATTTGTTTGTATCTATCACGAAAATTCCACAAATAATTCTATAATCAAAAGAAAACAACAAACATTTGATTATAAACTAAAAGCTATCCTTTCAGAATGCAAAAGGGCATCTTTCACACTGCGAAAGGTCACCTTTTAAAAGGCAAAAGCATAGCAACCGAACGGCATGCGCCCCACCCTGACGGCACGACGCATGCAAACAAAACGGCACAATAGTACTTCAAGGCGTCGGGATGCTTACAGACTGTAAGATGCAGGACGCTAAATGAGCGACAGACCATAGTCGTGCTTTATCTCGTCCATGACAAAGACACTCTCGATAGACGACAGATAGTCGAGACGGCCGAGCACGTTGAGGATGAAATCCCTGTAACTCTTCATGTCGGTAACGTTCACCTTAAGCAGATAGTCGTATCCGCCGGAGATGTTGTAGCACTCAGTAACCTGCGTCAGCGACCTGACCACGCCGGCAAACATGGCTGCCACATCGCTGTTGAGGCGCGTCAGCTTTACCTTGCAGAACACCACGAAGCCGCGGTTGAGCTTGTCGGCGTTGAGCACAGCCACATATTTCATTATGTAGCCTTCGCGCTCAAGACGCTTAAGGCGCTCGAACACCGGTGTGGACGAAAGACTGACGCGCGACGCCAGTTCGCGTGTTGTGAGCCTGGCGTTATCCTGCAAAGCCTGCAATATCTGAAGGTCTACCTTGTCGAGTTTGTCTGTTGCTGCCATAGAATATTTTTCTTTTTAGATGCCGAAAGCGGCATTCGCCAATATTATTTTTCTAAACACAAAGGCAAATATAGTGATATCTTCTAAATTACAGACACATATTGGCAGAATAATCCATACTTTATAACTTTGCAGGACGAAAACAACATTAAGGATAACGTATAACTCTAACAAGACAAACGACATGAGCAAGAATGACGGAAAACTGAGATTTGAGACGCTGCAGCTGCATGCCGGACAGGAACATGCCGACGCTGCCACGGGAGCAAGGGCCGTGCCCATATATCAGACTGCGGCATACGTGTTTGACAACGCTGCCGACGCCGAGGCGCGCTTCAGCCTGAAACAGCAGGGCAACATATACAGCCGGCTGACCAACCCCACGCAGGAGGCGCTCGAGGCACGCATGGCAGCGCTCGAAGGCGGCGTGGGCGCACTGGCAGTGGCATCGGGGGCGGCGGCCATAACGTATGCCATAATGAACCTGGCAAGGCAGGGCGACCACATCGTGGCGGAGAAGAACATATACGGGGGAACATATAATCTGCTCGCTCACACGCTGACTGACTATGGCATAAGCGTAACCTTTGCAGACATATACGACCTCGACGCCATTGAAAGCGCCATAAGAAACAACACCAAGGCTGTGATTATTGAAACGCTGGGCAACCCCAACTCTGACGTGGCGGACATAAGGGCCATAGCCGACATTGCCCACAGGCACGGTCTGCCGCTGATTGTGGACAACACTTTCGGCACACCTTATATAATAAGGCCGATAGAGCACGGCGCCGACATCGTGGTACACTCGGCCACGAAGTTCATCGGCGGCCACGGCACTTCGTTAGGAGGAGTGATTGTAGACGGCGGAAACTTCGACTGGAATGCCGGACAAAAGTTTGAACAGCTTACAAATCCTGATGCCGGATATCACGGACTGGTGTTCACCGAGGCAGCCGGACGGGCGGCATACATAACACGCATAAGGGCAACGCTGCTGCGCGACACGGGGGCAGCCATAAGTCCGTTTAACGCCTTCATGCTGCTGCAGGGTCTGGAGACGCTGTCGCTGCGCGTTGAAAGGCACATCGAGAACACGCTGAAGATAGTAAATTTCCTCGACGGCCACAGCAAGGTTGAGAGCGTGAGCCACCCCTCGCTGCCGTCGCACAAGGGGCATGACATCTACAAAAAATACTACGACAGAGGCGCAGGCTCTATCTTCACATTTAACATCAAGGGCGGCAGGCAGGAGGCTTTCAGGTTTATAGACAGCCTCAAGATATTCTCTCTGCTGGCAAACGTGGCCGACGCAAAGTCGCTCGTGATACATCCTGCCAGCACGACCCACTCTCAGCTCACGCCCGAAGAGCAGATTAGCCAGGGCATTGGGGCAAACACGATACGCCTGTCGGTAGGCATAGAGAATGCAGACGACCTTATAGACGACCTTAGTCAGGCTCTCGACAGCATCTAACCCCAATCAGTCATTAGGCCGCACATAGCTTTATCAATTCTGTGTATTCATGCTTTCAGCCTGCCTTTTTGTTTCTATTGGCGTCTTTTTGTTCGCTTTTTCTTGACATAGCCCGCTATGCCTGCAAAAGATCCAACAAAAAGCTGCTCAATATAAAGCAAAAATACAGACCTAATCATAATAACGGATTGGGGGTTAACTCTAACAGGCTGCACATAAAAACGCCAAGGAGCACATATCCCGAGGAGCCATGCCGCATGGCATAGGCTTTGTTCCGCAGGGATGTGTGCGCCTTGGCGTATGTCTTTATCGCGTAAGCGAGAACTTCAGACTCAGGCCAAAGTCCTGAGTGGTGGTAGGATAGCTGCTGCTCGAAAGCAACGGCGTGTTGGTCTGGCGGTCGTAATAGAAGCTCATTGTGAGCAGGCGCGACAGCGTGTAGTCAGCCGAGAACGACAGCTTGAACGCCGAGTTGCCGCTGCTGGCAGAACTTGTCATCGAGGCTATGTCGCGGCAAATAGACGCCTGCTTGCGGTAAGACAGGTCTAGACGCAAGTTGAGGTCGGTGTTGAATCCGGTGCTGCGCGAGCTGTTCGACGTTGAGTTGTTGTTGTTTTCGTCGTTGCTGCGGCTGCTCTTCACCTTGCGACGGCGGCGTCCGCCAAACAGTTTGAAGTTGTTTATCTTGTAACCCATGCCCACAACCCAGTCGTGACTGGTGGCCTCGTTGATCTGTATACTTGTCATACTGAGGCTGAGCACTCTCGTTGTGCGGTACTCCAGCTTGCAGGTAAGGTTGTTGTTGAAGGTCATGTCTATTCCGAGCAGCGGCGAGAAGGCCTCGTTGATGCTCACAGTGCTGATGTTATACATGCTGCTCGGCACGGGGTTGCCGGTTGACACGTCGCTGACGAAGCCCAGACCGTTCATATATTCCATAAACGTGCTGTAAGAGCTGTATGAGCCGATGGCATAGATGCTCTTGTAGGCATGGTTGATGTTGAAGCTCTTGAACACGTCGCGGAACCACGGCAACTGTGACAGTCCGCTATATTTCACCGTCCAGTTAGGCAGCAGGCGCGACAGTGCGGGGAATATGTTCAGCGAGTTGCCGCCCATGCTCGTATAGGCCGAAAGGAAAGCCGGTATCATTACGTCGGCGCTGTACTTGCTGACAGATCCGTTGGCAGGGTCGAACTTCTGTCCGGCAAGCGAGCTTCCGGCTGGATATTCGGCATTGGTGTACTGTGCCTCGACACGGCTCCGGAACGACTCTAGCGAGTTGCAGAACTTCTCGAATGTAGCCGAATGGTAGCCGTTTGTGGCGTCGCCCATTCCCTCAAACGCGCTGCCGAGACTTATCGTGGTCATGGTGAGCGTTCCGCTCTGTGTGGTCGGCGAGCCGGAGTACATATATTGTATGCTCTTCGACTTGGTTTCGGTGCGGCTTGCGTTGAGGTCTATCTTCAGGTTCTTCACCGGTTCGAGTGTCATTCTGAGCTGCAGGTCTTCAGTCAGACTTGTCGTGGCAGGCGTGGCCACACTGTCGTTCATGAGCAGCCAGCCGCGTTCGGCACTCTTCTCGATGTAGCTGTCGTCAACAAAGCCGAACGCAAAGTCGAGACCCGGAGCCATTGTTCCGCCGCTGCGCTGACCGAACACGTCGCCAACGTTGGGCATGAAGCCCGGCAGATACATGCTGTACTGGTTGCGGTAAGAGAAGCTAACGTTGCGCACGAGCATCAGTCCGCGTGCCACACACTGGGCTGTCTTATACCAGACGTTCTCATCCAGCGGAGCCTTCGGTGTAACGGTGAGCTTCAGCGTCGTCGTGCTGTCCACCTTCGACGTTATCTTTATGCGGTTGTTGTCTACAGCCTTATACTTCAGCCTGAAGGCCTTGCCGTCCTTTGTCTTGGCCGTAACCATAAGCCTCTTGCTGTTCTTGCCGTGAGACACTATCAGCGTGGTGTCAGGATTAAGCACAATCTCCTTTTCAAAGCTGCGCTTGTTCTTCGGCAGCAAGCTCTTTTCCTTGTCGGCGTCCTTTCCGTCCTTACCGCCGTTTCTGCCATTCTTGTCGTCGGCCTTCGACGTCTTGTTGTTGGCAGAGTTCTTTGCCTGCTTCAGCTGGTTGCGTCTCTTCAGCTGAGACGTGCGCGACGTTCTCGAACTCTTGTTGAATCTGTCGTTGGCCTTCTTCAGGAACGGCACATGGTTGTAAAGCCTTTCAAGATTGAACGTTCCGTTAAGGTTGAACGTGCGGTTTGTAGATATCTCGTTACCCAGCGACGTTCCGTCCTCAAGGTCGGTTCCGCGGGTCCAGCTGTAGGTTGCATTATAGTTGGCATCAGAGTTGATCCAGTCGAATATCGGAATAAGATTCAGCGGCAACTGATACGACATGTTGAATGTCTGGTTATAGTCAAGCGGGCGTCCAAAGTCCTTTATACTTGTCCACACAGAGTCTTTCCATGCCGCATACTGATCGGGATAGAGGTCTTTGTTTATCGGCGTGTAAGGCTCTTCTATCTCGGCATGTGTGGCACTGTTGAAGTTCATGTGGAGATTCTTGGTCAAGTCCCAGCGTATCGAGAACTCACGGTTCCACAAGAACTGCTCGCTGAAGGTCAGCGGCAGTTGATTGCCGTCGGTGCTTTCCATGTCGCGCTCCTGAAGTTCATAATAGTTGCGCAGCATTTCCGTGTCGAACGTTATGTTCTGCGGCAGCCAGTTAAGACCGAAGTTCTTCACGATGTCATACCACTTGCTCTTGCTCTTTATCATCTTCTTGAACGGCTCGAAGGTCTTGTAGACAGGAGTGTAGCTGTAGTTGATGGCTCCGCGCCAGTTGTCTTCGTTCTCATAGACGGTTGTCTCGCCGCTCGTGTGTCGGTGGCTGTGGCTGTAAGAGAACGAGAAGTTAGCCGGGTCGTACGGCATGGGGTGACGCTTGGTCTGTATTCCGACACGCACATTCGACAATGAGAAGTTGGTGTTTGTGGTCTTCGTCACGGCAATGCTCTCTATAGAGTCGCGCTCATGCTCGTTGGCAGTTGCCTCGAGAGCATCTTCAAGGAGCATATCCGTATCAAGCGGATTATACTTCGGACGTGTTTCTTCCTGCGTTATAGAGTAATAAAGCGGAGCCGTAACCTTGGCCTTGTCGGGGAAGAACTTGCCCAACTCTACGTTTGCCGTGAAGCTGTAAGTCTTATAGTCGTCCTGCGAACGCTCGGCTACGCCGTCTTCAAGTCCGCCGAATCCGTCGGTAACTATTTTTCCTGTAGCGTTTATAGTTCCAACATCCGACAGCTGAACATTGAGCGCTCCCTGTGCTGCCCATCCGCCTTCGTTGTTATATTCCTTCAGACGGAGTTCGTTGACCCACACCTCTCCTGACTTCATCTCGCCCGAAAGGTTACGCACACCTATCATCATGACCTTAACCTCGCCAAGGGTAGGATTACCCATGATGCTCACCTTGTTGTTAGGCTTGTCTTCATCATAGGCCGAATACACGGTGTTGTATGATGCAAGTCCGAGTCCGCGGGCCTTGTTGCGTTCTTTCTTCAGCGATGTGAACACGCTCAGCGGTATGTCGAGCATATTCTCCTCCGGCCATACGAGCTTACAGTCTGCCAGGCTATATCTGTTGTATTCGCCCGGAGCAGTAAGTTTCAGAGGTATCTCATACTCGTAGTAGTTGTTCTTATAGTCGCTTCCAAGACGGACAAACACGGCAAGCTGATTGTCTGTCAGATTAGTTGTATTCTGCTCAAAGGCATTGGCATGCACAAACATCTGCAGGCGCTTATACTGGCGTATGTCGAGCGTGGTGTTCTTGTATACGGCCTTCGACTCATTTGTCGACATGTTCTCAATCACGATGTTGAGAGCCTGTTCGTTGTCTTCAGTAAGCTGCGGCTGTGTGGGGTCTTGTCCGCGCTGTATGCCCGGAGGCAGCACATAGTTTACAGGCGTCTTGTCGCTGTTTTCCTCAATGCTCACCGCACTTACCGACATGCTTCCGGTCTCATTTGCTCCGGTGTTGAGCGACTGGTCGTAGACGCGCCATTCGCCTCTTACAAGGTCGAACGTGGCAAAACGCAGCACTATAGGCTTCTGGAAGTTTGTAAGGAACATACGCATGAAGCGCACAGATGTGAAATCGTTTATCGAGCCTACACGCTCCTCATACTCGCTCAGAGGTATTCTGAACTGATACCATGTGGCATGTCCTGGCTTGCCGTTACGCAGCGTGGGCGATGTCTCGCGCTTGTCGACAATGAAATTTCGTCCCACCACGAGGTCTTCGGGGCGGATGCTTATCTTGTACTGATAATACTTCTCATATTCGTTCAGCGTGTAATCCTGGTTGATATCCTCAACATCAGGCGTCGTCTTGTAAGACGTGTCATAGCTTTCTGTACGGCTGTCGCTGTCAGGCGAGTTGCCCTGAGGATTGTTTATCCTCTTATATCTCTGCAGGATAGACGCCTCTATCTGGTCGAAGTCTGATCCGCGGAAGTAATGGTAGTCGTCGTTGGCGGGGTCATTCATTATAGAGTCGAGCTGTGCCGCTGACACCTTACCCTGAATGGCTGTGAGGAACTCCTGATATGGTCCGAACTCTCTTTCCTCTGCGTCGGTAAGTCCGTTGTAACCTACATCCTGCAAAGCTCTTGAACCGGTTGTGGTTGCAAAGGCGTAAGTAACGGTGGCCTGCGTAGGTATCTTACCCCACTGTGTGGTAGTGTAGCTGCCTGAACCGTCGACAGACATGCCGCTCTCATAAAACTTCTTACCATCGCGCAAGATGTCTTCGCTCACTTCTCCGAGGTTGATGTAGAAGTCGCCGCCATATTGGTTGGCGTCGCTCTGTTCATTAGAATAGATGAACGGGTCGAGCAGCCAGAACTCGATATACTCAATGTTGGCAGTTTCAAAGTCGCTTGTGTCGAGCTTACGCATCATACCGCCCCAGTGCTGTGTAGGATTCTGCAGCGTTCCGTCATAGTTGAGGTTTGGATTAAAGTTGTAAGGACCGCGCTCAGAAGGATAATATGCGAGGTTGAGTATAGGCAAGGTGGCTGTTGCGCCGCTGTAGCTGTTGTTGTCGCGGTTAGGGAAAAGTTCCTTTACATACACCTCACGCACGTAATAGTTGCTTAGCTGCTCAAGGTCGCCCTTGATGTGAGCCGGAGTGAGCGATGAACTGCGGCGCGTGAACAGCGGGTCGATGTTATACCATGCCAGCAGCGCACGGTTGTATCCGCTGGAAAGCGTCGTCTTGTCCGACTGCTCAGGGAACATGGAAGGCACGCTCGAAAGCACCCACGATGTAGGCGATGAGACGTCAATAGTGTTTTTGGTGTTCTCAAAGTCGTCGATATACGACGCATTGTCCTGCACTCCGCTTGCCTGACCTGCGATGAGCTGCGCAAACTCTCCGGTGAATGATATCACAGAGGGCTGCGTACAGTGAAGGAAAGGCAGCTTGTCGAGCATGTTTGTCAGCCACTGGCTCTCTTTCTTCCAGTTGATGTTGAAGCCCCATAGGGTGTTGTTCAGAGGTTCAGAGCCCATCGTAACCTTCGTGGTGAGCGCCTGTTCCGACAAGTGCTGTATCGTACCGCTTATCTGGAAGTCTTTCGAGAAGTCGTATTGCCAGTTGAGTCCGAGCATGGTCTTACGCTCCTGGGCATAGTCGGTGTTGCTCTCGAGCGATACGTTAATGGCCGTTCCGGCATCAATGATGCTCTGATTAAGGATTGTCACCTCGCCTGACGAATAGTCTACGGTATAGTCAGAACCTTCGGTAAGCGTAACACCTCCGGCCGTAACAACTACGGATCCCTGCGGCACATTGTATGCACCGAGCGATATTACGTTGGCAAGTGTTCCGCGAAACTGTCCTACAAGCTGATACTTGTCTTTCTCCGCTATCTGCTTTGCCACTGTCTTTGTTGAGTCGTAAAGCTCTGTGAAGCTATATTTTGCAGCCACATCCGGAGCCACGCCCTTGGCCGTAAGAGCCTTATACATATAGTCGCCGAACGGCTCTGCCTCAGGGAAGAACACGCGTCCATTGCTTATGGTATAGCCTTCAACATAGTCGAAATATCCGTTGCTGTTTGCCTTGTTGTTATTGTCGAGTCGGTCGGCACCGAGAAGCTTTATGATGGTCTGATCCTTCACCTGCTGTTCGGGGATATAAGACAGGTAGACACCTGTGGTGTCGCTCTGGAACTTGACGTCAAGACGGAACTTGTCTTTCTCAACAGACGAAGCAAGATAATAAACGTTCTTCATCATCAGGTCCCAGTTGCCCTGCTGCGGGTTGTTGCTCGTGTTCTTGAGTGATTTTACGAACAAGGCCTGGTTGACGTCCTGTATGTCGGAAGCAAACTCTCCCACCTGATATGTAACGCCACCATAGGTATATTCGTAAGCAATGGCCAGCACCTGGTCGGTCTGCAGCGTCGACTTCAGCGAGATGTATCCCAGCGATGTGTTGACGGTATATTCAGAACTGTTAAGCAGGCGTGCGCTCTCCAGTTTCTCATAGTCAACACCACCCACGAAGCCCGGAATAGCATCGAGTACGGAAGAAGTCTGGTTAATATCGCGTGCAGCTGCATAGCTGTTCACCATTGTCGAATATTCGCTGTTGGCATTGTTTCCCGGCACATTCTGCCCTGTCAGTCCCCACATGGAGTTGCTCACCTTGGTGTTCTCTCCAAGGTCGGTCAGAGCCACGATGTTGCGCGAGTTTGATGTCGTACCCGTCTTGTTGGTCACCCATATCTCCACGCGGTTGATGGTTATACCTGTGGTTATGTTAGGCAACTTCTGCATGGCTGCATCATACTTGTCGCGGAAATACTGCGAAAGGAAGAAGTGGCGGTTTTCCTCATAGTCGGCAGCATCTATCTCGAATGGCGTAAGCTGCACACCACCCTGCGACGACACGCTCTTTGACGACGACTTCTTCTGTGAGATTACGGTCTGCAGCGACAGCTTACCAAACTGCAGGTCGGTTCTGATACCGAAGAGCGATGTGGCTCCATTGACGAGCGACGAGTTGCTCGGGAACGACACGTTACCGCCCTCAACCAGCTTTATTATCTCGTCTTCCTTGCCTTCATACTTCAGCTTCATGTTCTGCGAGTCGAAGTCGAAGGTAGCGTCGGTGTTGTAGTTGAGGTTCATGTTCACCTTGTCGCCCACCTTACCGTTCACGCTCAGGTTTATCTTCTCGTCGAAGTCCATCGTCGTGGTCTTACGGTTTCTGATAGGCAGCGAAGGGTTGTCTATGTTCTTGAGCGTGGCTCCAAACTTCAGCTCGGCCGTACCCTGCGTCTTTATCCTCACACCGCCGGGACCGAATATCTTTTCAGCCGGTCCGAGGTCGAAGTGCATGTCGGTGAACGAGAATTTCTCCTTGCCCTGCTCCTTTACTATCTCGTCATTCTTTGAACGGAAGAAGCGGTCGAACTCCTTTTTCTCGCTCCACGCGCGATACTCCTCAGGCGTCATGGCTATCGGCGCCGAAAGATATCCCTCGCCCATCTTTGAACCTATGTAGTAGCGGTTGAGCGTGTCGTTATAGACAACCTCCTGCGAAATGTTTCCGGGCATAGACAGGTCGGCCATGCCGCGGTCGAGGTCGTCCTGAGTGATAGGCACAATGCGCTGTATCTTCCAGCGCGGATGCAGCAGCGAGTCGGGTATAGAGTCGTCCTCTATTATCACTTCGGGCATGGCCACTGCCGTGCGCTTGGCCGTATCGGCCTGAGCCACATTGCCGCGCGCACCCTGCTGGCGGTTGTTCTGCCGTGTGCGGTCGTCCTGAGTGTAGGGCAAAGCCAATCCGTAGCTGGCCGCACTCACGGCAAGCATTATCAGCAAAAGCCCATAAATCACCCTTTTTATACGCATATCAAAGTTAATGATGAAGAATGGCCGGCAATCAGAAAGGCCGGTTCAGCCACACGTGCCAACAATACAAAACCATTCTTCGCTTTTTGAGTTATTCTTAAATTATCCGTTTATCGCTATATCCAGCACTTTACTTTATCTGCTTCAAGGCCAGCTTAACCACCTGCTCAACCGGCAGTTCGGGCTGCTCCTTCAATATTGCCACGACAACCTTTGCCGACGGTGCAGGCGCAAAGCCGAGCATGGTGAGCGCGCCCACAGCCTCGTCCTTCACTTCCTTGTTAACCATGTCAGCCTGCTGTGCTGTCTCCTGCGGCACTTCGCCGGTTATGCCCAGAGATGCTATCTTGTCTTTCAGGTCTACTATTATGCGCTGTGCCGTACGCAGACCGATGCCTTTCACGGTCTTGAGCACGCGCTCGTTGCCCGACGATATGACGCCGCACAGTTCTGCCGGCGAAAGCTCGGAGAGAATCATTCGGGCCGTGTTGGCTCCTACGCCCGACACAGATATGAGCAGCAGGAACATGTCGCGCTCCTCGCGTGCGGCAAAGCCGAAAAGCACATACGCGTCTTCGCGTATGCTCTCATATACGTGCAACTTTACTTCTTTCTTGCCTTGAATGGCAGTATATGTGTTTAGCGAAATGTTCAGTCCGTAGCCCACGCCGCCCGTGTCTATCACGGCATAAGCCGGGCTAAGTTCTGCCAGTTCGCCTCTTACGTATTCTATCATTATCTTGTCTGTATTGCTTTTTTACCTTATTTATAACGAGCATATTTATCTTTTATTGCATGACGCCGGGCTATTTAACCAAAAATGTCGCCGGGCACATGCTGCCTGACGACATTTTGTCTATATCTGATTATGCTTTTCTGCGCATCGGTATGTGCTTACCGTGGTGCTTACTTGTATCTCATCCACTTTATCATCTCGCCTATCGACGGTTTCTTGCCGTACATAAGTATGCCTACTCTGTAAATCTTGCCTGCCATCCATATCAGGGCCAGGGCCGACGCGTAGAGCACAACGAGCGAAAGCACTATATGCCATACAGGAGCACCGAGCGGCAGTCTTACCATTGACACTATAGGCGAGGTGAACGGTATGAACGAACACCACACGGCAAGAGGTCCGTCAGGGTTGTCGGCACTGTACATCGCGGCATAAAGAGCAAAGACAAGCACTATGACGATGGGCGTCATAAACTGCTGCGAGTCTTCCGACTGGTTGACCGAAGCACCTACGGCGGCGAATATAGATGCGTAAAGCAGATAGCCGCCTATGAAGTTGAGAACGAACACCAGGCCGAGCATGGGCAGGTTAAGTCCGGATAAGGCCGACATGAAGGCGGCCATATCGTCTGAAGCCATGTCGGGAGTGGCAGCCATGCCTGTGGCCATCATGTCGGGATTAGACAGGCCGAAGCCTACTCCTGCAACGCTCATTATCACGGTTATCATTATTCCCCAGATGGCAAGCTGCAGTATGCCCACAAGGCCGATGCCAATAATCTTGCCTATCATGAGCTGGAACGGGCGCACCGACGACACCATAAGCTCCACTATGCGGTTGGTCTTTTCTTCCATTACGCTCTGCATCACCATTCCGCCGTAAGACATCACAAACATATATATGAGGAACGTGAGCACCATGCCTGCCAGCATTGCCAGTTCGGCGCTCGACTCCTGCTCTGAGCCGTCGTCGGTCCATTTCACGGTTCTTATGTCGTAGCTCTTGTCGAAGTCGTCCATTATCTGCTTGAGCTGCGGGATGTTGTATTTCACGAGTTTGTCGTGGCGTATCTGCTCGTCGAGCGTGTTGTTCACAATGCGCGAGAGGCCCTGCGGCACTTCCTTGCGCGAGTAGATTGTGGCTGCTTCGGGATGCTCCAGCAGGTCGGCCTTTATCTCTATAACGGCGGCAAAGGCGGTGGTGTCCGACTTAAACTCGCCCAACATCAGGGGCGTGGGCACAAAGCGGTACGACTCGTCGTCCTTGAACAGCTTGGCATATTTGCCGGTATGGTCTATCACTGCCACCTGTTTCTGCTCGCCGCTCTTTATCGTCGACAGCATCAGGGGCACAAATATCAGTGCCGCAAAGACAAAGGGCATGAGTATGGTGAGCAGGATGAATGATTTTTTGCTCACGCGGTTGATAAACTCGCGCTGTATTATTATTAGTGTCTTGTTCATGATTTGCTCTAAGTTTATTTATTGTTTGCTATCTTCTCCGGCCTTTTCTTCCGTCGCGCCGTCGCCTCCCACGGTCCTGATGAATATCTCGTTCATAGAGGGCAGACATTCGGCAAACGATGTTATCTCGTTGTTGGCCGACACCGCGCCCAGCAGCTGCGCGTTGCTCATGTCGGCCTTCTTGCGCAGGGTGTATATCGTCTCGCCGCCCTTGTTCTCTGTCTCTGTCACCTCAATGCCTTCCACGGGCACAAGCTGCTTGCCGGCAGCCAGTCCGAGGCGGTAGGTGTCGGTCTTGAAACGTGAGCGCACCTCGTTGACGTCGCCCTGCAGCACCACTTCCGAATGGTTTATCAGGGCTATGTTGTCGCATATCTCCTCCACCGACGACATGTTGTGCGTAGAGAATATTATGGTGTGGCCTTCGTTTTTAAGTTCAAGTATCTCGCGCTTCAGCAGTTCGGCGTTCAAGGGGTCGAACCCTGAAAACGGCTCGTCGAATATCAGCAGCTGCGGCCTGTGCAGCACGGTTATAACAAACTGCACTTTCTGCTGCATACCCTTCGACAGTTCTTCGAGCTTTTTGCCCCACCACGGCATTATGCCAAACTTATCAAACCATTGTCTAAGTCTTTTTTCTGCCTCGGCCTTATCCAATCCTTTCAGCCGTGCCAGATAAATGGCCTGCTCGCCCACGCGCATCTTCTTGTACAGTCCGCGTTCCTCAGGCAGATAGCCGATGTTGCAGATGTCGTCTACCGACAGCGGATGTCCGTTGAAGGTAACGCTGCCTGAGTCGGGCACGGTTATGCGGTTGATTATTCTTATCAGGGTTGTCTTTCCGGCGCCGTTCGGTCCAAGCAGTCCGAACACCTTGCCTTCGGGCACTTTTATACTTACTCCGTTGAGTGCAGTATGGTTAGCGTAGCGCTTCACTACGTCGTGCGTCTCGAGGAATATTTTGTCCATGTTATTTTAAAGTATGATATGTTATTGTGCCACAAAGTTAAGGTTTATTCGTCAACAAGCAAAAAAATCTGCAATCTTTATTAAGTTAAAAGTGAAAAGAGAAAAGTGAAAAATCCAAATGCAAGTAAGTAGATAATACCCACAAGACATTTGACTTTAACTACGGAATGTTAGAAAACAACAAGACTAATGTTCTGTCGGATATGACATCAGACAGCATTAAGTATCAGGATTTGTGATCCGAGAATGTTAGGCGCATTAGTCTTATAACTATAATAATTTATGGCTTGGAACGAAAAGAAGCAACAAGACTATTGTTCTGTCGGATATGCTATCCGACAGCATTAAGTATCAGGATCTTTGATCCGCAACTCATACCTATTAATCAAAATTGGAAGTAATCGGAGAAGCTAATTTGTGATCCGAAATACATACCTGATAATTTAGAATAGGAAGTAAGCGGATTGATAAATCCTTATATTCAATTCCGGCAGATTGCAAATCAGCCGGCACATTAGCTTTGTTGATTCATATCGGTTGCACAAGCGGTTAAATGAAAAGTGAAATAACAATAATCCACAAGAGTATCGAATTGACTGACGTCGAACTTTGTTTCTTCACTCTTCGTTCTTCACTCTTCACTTAAAACGCTATTAGCGTTAACACCGAGTCGACTACAGACGCAATGGCGTCGCCGATGGTGAACTTGGCATGAAAGAATATTCTTACACACAGGTATGCGAGAAACATCGTAACCAATATAAACAACGCGGCAACAAGCAGCGTAGCCCATGAAGGATACAGCGCCACAGCCAGCGTGGCACCACTGATAAGCATATATTCTATGCCTGAAACAATACGTATGCCGCGCAAGTCTGACTTGCTTAATGTTCCCGGGTACATTCTTTTAAGTCCTGGTATCAGCATGTCTGCCTTACCCGACATCACCACAGGCGCAGCAATAAAGATGATGCAAGCAACGATGAACAAAGATATTTTCATAGGCTCGGTTTATATATTATCGCCACAAATATAACTTGTTTACATCAAAAGCACTACAAAAAAGCTTTTAAATTTTCATAATAATACTGTCAGTCCATCTAAAACTTTCACAATATGATGTCTACTTTTATTTCTGCTGCAACGGCTCCAACTTAATGTATAACGAGACCTCCCAAACCTTATCAGGAATTGACAAATCTTTCGAAATATTTCTGTCGAGCATTGCCTCTTTTGGAATAGTCAATATTTCTTCCCAACATGATATGCGTTTCACCCTACGATTATACTTTTTCAACATTATGCTCAGGTCTTCTGCCAAAGGAGTCTTCGCAAGTTCTTTTTCAATATCCGAATGCCAATAATAGCCATGCTCGTTAAGCTTACAATTTGCATTCAGCAGATTGGTTGTCATTACGGCTATATCGCCAAATGTAGACAAAAATCCAGACATCGCATCCATTGTTGTTAAATCGTAGACCTTGGATGCTGCGCCTAAGCACAAATCCATCTCATGGATCAGTTCTTTATACTCAGGTATATGATACTCATGATTTCTAGAATCTGATATCCTAAAAGCCGTAGTGTCATTACTGCTACCATTTATATATTGAAAATATTTTTGGGTAGGGAACATACGAAATTCTATCCATCCCACTTTATTTTCTCTCGTTGCTACGATAAGCGAAAACGCAGAGGTGTCATTTTTTGTTACTACAAAGAATTCTGTTTCCTTACGCTCTTCATTTTTAGGACCTACAATTTCCGAACACACTATCGTGTCCGGCTGTGTATTACCTTTAGGCATACTACAACTTTGACCGGTTAATGTAAAGCTTGCAGATGCGGCAAGAAGCACTATCGGCAAAAAAAAATTCTTAATTCCTATTTTCATCTTTACACAACAAGGTTTTTATAGTTTTAGATTTAAAGTGTATAGCCGCAAAGAACTTCATCAAAGAAAACATCAATATGCCTAATTACACTTTAATCATCGCCACAAATTTAATAAAATTAAGACAAATGAACAATTAAGAGACTGACTTTTTCATTTAACATCAGAAGTTTTATAGACTGAAATTAGCTTTACTGACCATCGGCTACTTTATTATATTCCGGCAGCTCTTTCGATGTGCTCAACAATTCGTATAAACCAGCCGGAACAAATTTCATGCAACAAAATAGCAGACAGCACAAAATTTGCATGGAAAACATTCCGTACGAAAATAAAAAAGATGATAATGCGTCTTTACAGACGCGCCATCATCTTTATATTACAGCCTAATACTTATCCTGAATGAAGTGTGTACGCAATCTTTGTTCAGACTGAGGTTTGTCAATGCCGTTATTGCGCCCACACTCAATACATTTCAACAGCCACGCCATATTATGACCTAACACACGCATGGTCTGCAGTCCTTCTTTATCCTTCATCACATCGTCGGGCGTGAAGCCATGCACAGAATTCCAGTATTGAGAAGACACAACGGGCATATTGCATATAGTAAAATACTGGTTAAGCTGTTCAAACGTGGCAGACGCTCCTCCCCTGCGGCACGACACCACCGAGGCGCCCACCTTACCGGCCATACGGCTTTCGGAAGAATAGAACAGACGGTTAAGGAACGACACAAGCTGACCCGACGGACCGCTGTAATAAACCGGCGAACCGATGACTATGCCATCAAACTCATCAAGCCTTGCCTGTATATCTTTTACTATATCGTCTCTGAAGCAGTGGCCCGTGCGCATGCAGCTTCCGCACGCTATACATCCCGCCAGCGGCTTCTTGCCGAGATAAAGCAGTTCTGTGTCTATTCCGTCGGCTCTCAAAGCCGTTTCAACCTCATGTAAGGCGGTGTAAGTGCAGCCCTCCTTGTTAGGACTGCCGTTAATAAGCAATACTTTCATTGTATTCAGAATTTATGAGCCAGCTCGACAGCCTTGGCGCAGCCGTCGGTCTTGTTTATGTCTCCCTCGTTAAGCACGGCCGGAACAAGCACTTCGCCCACAACGTCCCATTTCAACAAAGCAGCCGAACGCTCAAGCGGAATGCGTACGCCGTCCATAACCGTCATGTCGTCTTCCTCGCAGCAGGCAATCAAGCCGAATTTCTTACCTGCAATATCCTTTCCGCCTACAACAAGAGAAAACAGACGGTCAATAACGCCTTTTATCTGTGCAGGTATAGAATACCAGTAAGTTGGCATTGTAAACACCACGGCATCGGCATTTAATATTGCCGGGGCTATTATATTGAAATCATCGTCAAACGAGCATGCCTTTCCTGTCTTATAGCATGTCATGCACGCATGGCATCCGTCAATCTTCATCATTGCCGCATCAAAACGTTCTATCTTGTGTCCGCACTTCTCAGCCTCCTTTATAAAAGCTTCTGTCATGGCAAAGCTATTGCCGTTTTTACGCGGACTTCCTGTAACTACAACTATATTCATAACCTAAAGTTCTATTTATTTCTGTATTGTGTCTGAATTCTGATTATATGCCTTGGCCACGCATTTCCACTCACCGTTAATTTTAAGCATCAGCAGATAATCGGTGAAATCAATGCGTCCGCCCCATTTTTCTTCAAGAACGCGCACCACGGCAAGCGTTTCTTCAACGGCAATAACGTCCACACGAGCCTTGAAGTCTGCGCCTCCGCCAACCGAGTCGACATTGTTATAAAACTGATTTATGCTTCCGTGCTCAAGTTTTCCGTCAAGATAGCCAAACAGCACGGCCTCGTCTATAAACAGTTCTTTAGCATAACTGCTGTCGCCTTCGGCAACACTTCTGACAAACTTCATGGCTGCTGCCTCAACAGCCTTGTATTCTTCAATACTTGCTCTCATAATGTTTTCATAATTTAAAGATTCATTTTATAATGAAAGCGCAAACAAGACGCAAGGGCGTCTAACCGGCCGGAATGCAACTTATCGTGTGCAAAGATACGAGATAGTAAACATTTTTGCAAGTACCGAAAAATTATTCAGATACTGAAAAATATATCAGTATATTAACTTTTCGGATTATTATGTTTACTTTTGCACAAACATTAAGACGAACAATACCATGTATGAAAGAAAGATACCCGTTAACCTCGACTGTCCGCTACGCCTTACGATGAGTCTGATAGGTTCAAAATGGAAGTCGTGCATCTTGGACGAGCTGCGCGACAAGACGCTCAGACCGAGCGAGCTTCATAAGATATTTCCCGAAGCCACGCCACGCGTGCTCGACTTGCAGCTCAAAGAGCTTGTTGAAGACGGACTGGTGTCAAAGACCATATACCCCGAACTGCCTCCCCGTTCTGAATATGCCATAACGCCACTCGGAGCAACATTAATTCCGATTATCGACGCCATGATTGAATGGGGCAACAAGAACACCGAGCTGTTTCAGAAAAAATACGGCAAGCCTAAGAACGAATAACAACAACTCTTTGCCGTATGCAGAGTGAAACTATTGTTCCGGTGAATTTATGCGAGTTAATAAACGCAGCAAAAAAATAAGACAACATAAAGTATAAGAACCAAAGGTCAGTAAATAATTTTGAAATAGCACCGCTTCGGGTGCTGTCGGCTTGTTGAGTAATAATCCGTGGGTGACACACCCACGGTTACTAAAGTGAAGCCCTTCGGGCTAAGAGTTAGCCTTAATCAGCTGCAACGCATTTGAATTCTTCACTCTTCGTTCTTCACTCTTCACTTAAACTTAAATTTCCTCTTTTTGCTTACACTCTGATTTTCCTTGACGCTCTCAGACGGCGATATTTGAAAAATAAAATCTGTCGGGCGTAAAAACGGGCAGTTTTCGTGTGCAATTATAATTAGTTGACCGAATGTGTGTTATCATTAATCATAATCATTATGTGCAACAAAATCAGGGCTAAAACGGCATAAAAACAGGACTTTTTGCCTTGAAAAGCGGGCTGTTTTTGATGCGAAAACGGGCCACTTTCGGATAAAAAGTGGCCGAGTAATTTTTCAAAAGCATACCTTTTGCGATTTATTGTAAATATACTTTACCATCTGAACCGAACCAAAGGCTCTCTAAATTCTATTTCGACAGAAAATCCTGACAAAAGTCAGATATCATTTTGAACGGCATTATGCACTTATTGCTTTCATTATGAAACATCACAATAACCGCCATGACACTGAATGTGCGGCTAAACATGCGGCTGCATAAGCTGTAAACAGAGACCTACATACAGGCCGTTTTTAAGCCAGGTAACAATCCTTTGCCGTTTGCCTTATTTACACATTCAGAAAGTAAGATATATAATATTTTCAGTTACGTTTAATAACATTAACGCTGATTATTGTTGAAAAAACACATACAAATTATCCGTCAACTGAAAATTTGCATTATCTTTGCATAAGATAAGCTGCATCTCAGCATAAATAAAAGAAATAGGATAATAAAAGAATCAGATAAATTTTTAGACAATATGAAGAAAATCAGAGCAGCCGTAGTGGGCTACGGCAACATAGGCAAATTTGCCGTTGAGGCACTCGAAGCAGCTGAAGACTTCGAGATTGCAGGTATAGTAAGACGCCACGGAGCAGAGAACAAGCCGGCAGAGCTGGCCGACTATGAAGTGGTGAAGGACATCACTGAGCTGAAAGATGTTGACGTGGCCATCCTTGCCACACCGACACGCAGCTGCGAGGAGTATGCAACAAAGATTCTTGCACTCGGCATCAACACCGTTGACAGCTTCGACATACACACAAGCATACGCGAATATCGTTCTAACCTGATGAAGATATGCAAGGAACACGGCACTGTGGCTGTGATTGCAGCAGGATGGGACCCGGGTTCTGACAGCGTTGTACGCACACTAATGCAGAGCCTTGCACCTAAAGGACTGAGCTACACCAACTTCGGTCCGGGCATGAGCATGGGCCACTCTGTATGCGTGCGCTCTAAAGAGGGCGTAAAGAACGCTCTGTCTATGACCATACCTAAGGGCGAAGGCATACACCGCCGCATGGTTTATGTTGAGCTTGAAGAGGGCGCAAGTCTTGAGGAGGTTACAAAGGCTATCAAGGCCGACCCGTATTTCGCAAGCGACGAGACTTACGTTATGCAGGTTGACAGCGTTGACGAAGTGCAGGACATGGGCCACGGCGTAAACCTTGTGCGCAAGGGCGTTAGCGGAAAGACTCAGAACCAGCGCATGGAGTTCAACATGAGCATCAACAACCCTGCCCTGACAGGTCAGGTGCTCGTAAACGTTGCGCGCGCATCTATGCGCCAGCAGCCCGGATGCTACACCATGGTTGAAATCCCCGTAATCGACCTTCTGCCCGGCGACCGCGAGGAGCTGATAAGCCACCTGGTGTAAATTCTAAGTGAAGAGTGAAAAATCCAATAGTATTGTGGATTTCTGTCAGTAGTTAAAGTCAATATGCTTTAACCACTGAAATAAAGTTAAGGAGATGTTTCTTTGAGCGCTGCAAAAAAGGGAACATCTCCTATCTTTATCAGGCCATAACGGATTGAATTGTCTGCCAGCTACTCACTGTGCATAAGAAACGTAATGTAGCTAAATGTATTTTAACCAAAATCGTTATTAGAATCCGGTCGGGATTTTTGCTTTATATAAAGCGGATTTTCGTCAGTTTTTGCTGTCATAGCAGACTATGTCAGGAAAAGCGAACAAAAAGACGGCTGAAAGCATGAATGAACAAAAGTGATAAAGCAATGTGCGGCATAATGACCGATTGGGGTTTAATAAACAAGCCCGCCGGAAAAGATTAAGTACGCACTGAATTTTATTCCGCCAACGGATGATTTTATATAGCCCTATGCATTTTATATCAAACATAAACCGGTTTATTATAACAGCATTTATAATATTCAATTCATTTTCTGCATATTCAGCAAATACAGGACACGATGAATATTCAGAGCGAAATGAAGCAGATTCATTCATTGCCCGTATGCCTGAAAAGCTGCAGGAGCGTCAGACTGAAGCTATCCGCAAGGCAATGTCCGGCAATAACGACCTGCTCCTTAACGTAAGAAACGCCCGCAATACAGCAGCCAAGCTGCCCAACGGTGTCTATCGAACAGACATCAGCAAGAGTCTGACTCTTTTTAGAAGCAAGCGCTACGACAACGACGCAATACCACTGCTTGTATATTTCCATGGTGGCGGCTGGGTTATAGGAAGTATAAACAGTTGTTCACGTTATTGTGCTGCGATGGCCGAAAGAGGCATTGCCGTACTTGCCGTAGATTATAGGCTCGCCCCCGAGCATCCTTTCCCGGAAGGGCTGAAAGACTGCATAGATGCCGTAAAATTTGCCTGCAAGAATATGGAGGAATGGAAATGCAGCAGCATATCCGTAGGCGGAGACAGCTCAGGCGGAAATCTTGCCATAGCCACGGCATTGAGTTTCCCTGAAAACACTTTCAGCAGCCTGATTACATTCTATCCCGTTACAAAAGCCTATGCTGACAACTCCGAATCATGGAAACTGTTCGGAAAAGGATTCGGACTTGACAGCGAACTTATGAACGCTTTCAACGAAGCATACACCACCAAATCGCATAATCCATTAGTATCTCCCGCAGAAGCAGACGACCATGCCCTTGCAAAACTTCCGCCAACGTTGCTCGTGGCGGCCGAACGCGACATTCTACGATGCCAAGGAGCAGAATTTGCAGAGAGGCTGAAAAATATTGGCATAGAACAGAAATACATTCTGATTCCCGGTTCGGTCCACTTGTTCATTACGGTTGACGGACAGCCCACAGCGTTCAAACATTCTGTAAATGAATCGTCTGAGTTCATATTCAGACATTCAGGACAAGCCACGCAATAAGGATAAGCGCCATATATGCGCTGAAACCACATGTATTGCACAACAGCAATCCACCCCAAGAAAGAGCAACGCCCATTTATGCTGTTCTACCGTATGCCGGAAAACAAAAGGCCTATCGCCACTCTGACTTTCCACATACGTGAGGTAGCATATTTTCTTATACAGGATTAACTTTAATCGCAATATTCAGAAACGAATATTTTTTCATTCATAAGCATAAAAAAATCCGCCGGGCAAAAGGACGTCCGACGGATTTTATTTTTAAGTATGAGTAAAAGACAAATTAAAGAATTAATCTTCGTAGATATCAATTGTCAATAGCAAAAGCCTTAATCACTCCATTATCAACAAAGCATATGGCTTTAACTCCTTTAACTACTTCTAACTACTTTAACTCCTAAGAAAACTATTCATCCGGCAAGAAGAGCGGATCTTCGGGCATAACCATAACAGGCTTCTGCTCATACTGCTTAAGAGTCTTGGCAGGAACATACTTCTTGTCAACAACGAGGCGGAACATATACTCGTTGAACCACTCGTTGGTCATTATCAGGCAGCCCTTCTGGCCCCAGTCGCCGCCCCAGCTGTTCTCAACCTTCCACTTTGTGGGGTTGCCCTTGGCGTCGAGGTCAACAGCCGTAAGAGTCATGGCGTGAGTAGAGCCGCTGTCGTAAGTCATGATGCGCTGAGCCTTGTTCATGCCGAATGTTGTGCCGAAGAGCGAGCCGTAGTCATAGTTGCGCGGGTCGCAATAGCCACGCTTGCGGTCGAGGAACTTACCCACGTCGTAAGAGCTGTACATCTTCTTGCCGTCTTTCAGAGAGGCGATGGCAAGTTTGGCTATTTCTTCCATCGGCAGGTTAAGATATTTCCAGTTAGTTCCGTCGTATGTGTGGCGGTCGTATTCCACCTCGTAAGTCTTGTAATACTCGCGGCGCGGGTCGTTCATAACCATGATGAAAGAGCCGCCTATGGCTTTGCCGCCAAGCATCTCGGCAGCAAACGACTTCGGAGTGAATTTCTTTGCCTCGGTAACGGTGCGTCCGTCCTTGTTCTTGAAGGCATAAGTAAACTCCTTTACAGGCTCGCCTATGGTAAGAGCCAGCATGCGGTAGATCTCGCCCAGCATCTTTGTCTTCTCGGCATTAATCTCCTTTGCGCTCTTTCCGCTGTTAGCCATGTCGCGCAGCTTCAGGCCGAACTCGCGCAGCTTTGACTTAATCAGTGACGTAGCCTTAGATGTGTTCTCGGCAGAGAATGTCTCGGGCATTACCTCTGCAGGCACAAGTCCGTATTTGTCAACAAGGTCTGACACACCGCAGAATGTACCGCCGTCGTTGAGCGGACTCTTGAAGAAGAACTGAACACGCACATCGTCCATAGGCTTCGACGCACAGTCGATAACGCCCTGCAGGAAGAGATTTGACTTCTCGAGCTGATCCCAGAAGAAGAGATAAGCATGAGACAGGTCGACACGAAGCGAGTCGGTGCGGTTGGCGAAGTTTGAGCGTATCACGTTGAAGCCGCTGAACATCCAGCAACGACCGCTCTGCTTCTGGTCGGTAATGCTCTGCGACTTGGTCTCAACACTGAAGTAGGTGTCGAGAGCGCCCTGGTTGGCGTAGTTCTGAGCCAGGTTGTCGATACTGTTAGACGCCACGGCGTTAAACAAAGCCTTGTCGGCAGTTGTCAGCTTCTGCGACTGCTGAATTTCCTTGAGCATATCAGCCGATATGCCTCCGTCCTTTGTCTGTGCATGACATGGCAGCGATAACAGCGCAACCACCATGCCCGACATGAAAATACCCTTGTTAATATTCATTTTTTCTTTATTTTTTTGTTTGTCGCAAATTTACATCTTTTTATTGAAAAACACACTATACGGCCTTTCATTTTACATTTATCCCCACTTAATTACAGTCATTAACGCCCCCATTTCATCCGCCAGGGCACTTTACACCTTAATAAAAATAAACGAATTTATTTTGTTCTTCAATCTGTTTACATTATCTTTGCAATGATATTCAATAATAAGACGACCGTGGAATCTAACGATTTTAAGCTTCTTAACAAAATAAATTATCCCGCCGACTTAAGAAAGTTGAAAGAAGAACAGCTGCCGCAACTGTGCAAAGAGCTGCGCGACGACATTCTGAAAGAACTTTCGGTAAACCCGGGGCACATGGCCTCGAGCATGGGAGCAATAGAACTTACCGTAGCCCTGCACTACGTGTTCAACACACCGGAAGACAGACTGGTTTGGGACGTAGGACACCAGGCCTACGGACACAAGATTCTGACAGGCAGGAAAGACCGCTTCTGCACCAACCGCAAGCTGAACGGAATAATGCCCTTTCCGTCGCCGTTAGAAAGCGAATACGACAGTTTTGTGTGCGGACATGCCTCTAACTCTATTTCTGCCGCGCTGGGAATGGCACTGGCTGCAAAGAAGACCGGCAACGGCAAGAGACATGTGGTGGCTATTATAGGCGACGGTGCCATGAGCGGCGGACTGGCCTTTGAGGGACTCAACAACGTGTCGACCACGCCTAACGACATGCTCATCATCCTCAACGACAACAACATGAGCATAGACCGCAGCGTAGGCGGACTGAAGCAGGCTCTGCTGAAGCTGAACACCAACGAGACCTACAACAATGTTAGATTCAAGCTGTCGAAATGGCTCAACGCAAAGGGATATCTCGACGAAGACCGCCGGCAGGGCATACTGAGGCTGAACAACGCGCTGAAGTCGGCCATAAGCCATCAGCAGAACATCTTTGAAGGCCTCAACATAAGATACTTCGGCCCGTTCGACGGACACAACATAACAGAACTGGTAAGGGTGCTGCGACAGCTAAAGGACATGAAAGGCCCCAAGCTGCTGCACCTGCACACAATAAAGGGGCACGGATATGCACCGGCCGAAAAGGCTGCAACGATATGGCATGCCCCCGGAAAATTCAACATCAACACAGGCGAGCGCATAACAGACGACGAGACTGGAGTGCCGCCTAAATATCAGACAGTGTTCGGCGAGACGCTGCTCGAACTGGCAAAGAACAATCCGCGCATAATAGGCGTTACGCCGGCAATGCCTACAGGATGCTCCATGAACATTCTGATGAAGGCGATGCCCGACAGAGCCTTCGACGTGGGCATTGCCGAAGGCCACGCCGTAACATTCTCGGCAGGAATGGCAAAGGAAGGCATGCTGCCGTTCTGCAACATATACAGTTCGTTCGCACAGCGCGCCTACGACAACATCATTCACGACGTGGCAATACTGAAACTTCCCGTCGTTATATGTCTCGACCGCGCCGGACTGGTAGGCGAAGACGGAGCCACACACCACGGCGCCTTCGACATTGCGGCCCTGAGACCCGTGCCTAACCTGACCATAGCCTCGCCTATGAACGAGCACGAACTGCGCAACCTTATGTACACGGCGCAGCTCGACGGCAAAGGACCTTTCGTGATAAGATATCCGAGAGGACACGGCGTGATAGTAGAATGGCACAATGAGTTTGAAGAAATTGAAGTGGGAACAGGACGCAAGCTGAAAGACGGCAACAGCGTGGCCGTGCTGTCAGTGGGCCCGATAGGCAACAACGTTACCAAGGCCATAGAAGCCGTAGAGAAGGAATGCGGCGGAGCACAGATTGCCCACTACGACATGCGCTTCATAAAGCCGCTCGACGAGAAACTTCTGGCCGAGGCAGCATCAAAGTTCAAGCATATCATAACCGTTGAAGACGGAGTGCGCAAGGGCGGATTCGGCTCAGCCGTGCTCGAATGGCTCAGCGACAACAACTATACAACACGCGTCACAAGACTCGGACTGCCCGACAAGTTTATCGAACAGGGCACCGTAAACGAACTGCAGCACATAACGGGCATCGACACCGAAACGATAGCCGCGACAATAAAGAATGCCATAGGCAGCATATCCTAAACAATAAAGATGTAAAATGAAAATCATCATAGCTGGAGCTTATGCCATAGGTACTCACCTGGCAAAGCTGTTATCACGCAACGATCAGGACATTGTGCTGATCGACGAAGACGAGGAAAGGCTCAACAACATCAGCAATGACTACGACCTGATGACCATCCACTCCTCGCCTTCGAGCATACAAACTCTTAAAAACGCCGGCGTGCAACACGCCAACCTGTTCATCGGAGTCACGCCTGACGAGAACATGAACATGAACAGCTGTATACTTGCAAAGGCTCTCGGAGCAAAAAGAACGGTGGCAAAGGTGAACAACTATGAGTTTATTGACGAAAAGCTGAAAGAATTTTTCAACAATCTCGGCATCGACTCGCTCATCTATCCTGAGAACCTCGCCGCACGCGACATAACCAACGGTCTGAAGATGAGCTGGGTGAGGCAGCGCTGGGACGTGCACAACGGCGCACTGATAATGCTCGGTATAAAGCTGAGGGAGACATGTGAGATTCTGAACGAGCCGCTAAAAGACCTCTGCAAGCCCGAATCGCCATATCACATCGTGGCGATAAAACGCGGCGAAGACACCATTATACCACGAGGCGACGACGAACTGAAGATATACGACATGGCATACTTTATGACCACACGCAACTATATTCCGTATATCAGAAAGATTGTCGGCAAGGAACACTACGTGGACGTAAGGAACGTGATGATAATGGGAGGCGGCAACACGGCCATAAGAGCCGCGCTGACCATGCCCGAATACATGAACGCAAAGATTATTGAGGCTGACGAAAAGCGCTGCGAATATATCAATGAGATTGTAGACACCGACAGGACAATGGTGATAAACGGCGACGGACGAGACCTGCCGCTGCTCATTGAGGAAGGTATAAAGAACACGCAGGCCTTCGTTGCCCTGACGGCTAATGCCGAGACAAACATCCTGGCATGCCTTACGGCGAAGCGCATGGGCGTGAGAAAGACCATAGCAATGGTTGAAAACCTCGACTATGTGAGCATGGCTGAAAGCCTTGACATCGGTACTATCGTCAACAAGAAGGCCATAGCCGCAAGCCACATCTACCAGATGATGCTCGACGCCGACGTGAAGAACACCCGTTTCCTCATGACCGCAAACGCCGACGTGGCAGAGTTTACGGCACAGCCGGGTTCGAAGATAACCAAAAAGAAAGTATACGAGCTGGGACTTCCCAAGGGAACGACAATTGGAGGACTGGTAAGAAACGGCGAAGGACATCTTGTGTCCGGTAACACGGAGATTGAGGCAGGCGACATAGTGGTTGTGTTCTGCCACAACGTCAACATGAGCAAAATAGAAAAGTTCTTCAACTAAAAGCATAAAATGATAAACTTCAAAATCATATATAAGGTTATAGGCTCGCTGCTCTTTATTGAAGCGATAATGATGCTCTACAGCCTGTGCGTGTCGCTCTACTATAAAGAAGACGACATTATGGCGTTTGTCATATCAATAGCCATAACCGTCACCACGGCCATAGGACTGAAATATAAGGGCTATCATGCCGAAAACAGCATGGGACGCCGCGACGCTTATCTGCTTGTAACGCTGACATGGGTCATATTCAGTATTCTTGGTGCCCTGCCGTTCGTGATAAGCGGATATATACCGAGCTTCACAGATGCCTTCTTTGAGACGATGTCGGGCTTCACAACCACAGGAGCCACGATTATCGACGATGTGGAGAGCCTGCCCCACGGCCTCGTGTTCTGGCGCTCCATGACCCACTGGATCGGCGGCCTTGGTATCGTGTTCTTCACCATTGCCATATTGCCGTCGCTCGTAGGCGGAAGCATGAAGGTGTTCTCGGCAGAGGCTACGGGCCCGATAAAAACGAAGATGCACCCCCGACTGAGCACCAACGCCAAGGCTATATGGGCCGTCTACCTGCTTCTCACCGTAGGATGCGCAGCCAGCTTCTATGTTGCCGGCATGAGTCTTTTCGACTGTCTTAACTACTCAATGTCGATAACGGCCACAGGAGGCTTCGCACCTCACAACTCAAGTACAGGCCACTTCCATTCGGCCGTGATTGACTATATCTCTATAATATTCATGTTTCTGTCGGGAACTAACTTCACCCTGCTGTATCTAAGTCTCTTTAAGGGCAAGATAAAGTCGGTTGTGAAGGATGCCGAACTTAAGTTCTACTTCTGTGTTGTGGCACTGGCCACTGCCGGAATTATGTTCTTCCTGATAAAAGACCTTAACTATAATCTGGCCGACTCGTTACGCTACGCACTGTTTCAGGTAGTAGCGTTTATAACAACGACTGGTATATTCAACGCCGACGCGGGCAAATGGCCGCACATAACATGGGTGATTCTCAGTATCTGCATGTTTGTCGGAGCATGTGCAGGCAGCACGAGCGGCGGCTTTAAGTGCATCAGAAGCGTCATTCTGCTGAAGATTATAAAGAACGAGTTCAGGCACATCATTCATCCCAAGGCCGTGCTGCCCGTAAAGATAAGCAACAACACGGTGCCCTATCAGGCGCAGGCCACGCTGCTTGTGTTTCTGTCTCTCTATCTCGCCGTGTGCCTGTTTGCATATTTCTCACTTACATGCATGGGCATAGACAGCACCAACTCTGTAACAATAGCGCTGAGCTGTGCCAGCAACGTCGGCCCTACGCTCGGTCTTGAGATAGGTCCTACGATGTCGTGGAGCGGCATTCCTGACGCCGGAAAATGGATTTGCTCGATACTGATGCTTATGGGACGTCTCGAGTTTTTCAGCGTGCTGGTGCTGTTCACACCTGCTTTCTGGAAGGAAAACTGATGCTTGCGTGAATCAACAAGAGTCTGTTTTCTATATAAGACTTTACTTACTGAAAACGGACTTTTACCTTTATATAAGAAATAATGAATAATGCATCTGCTGCGGAATTATTAATTTCATCCGCAACAGATGCATTATTCATTTTCTGCGCCATTACAGCGGCTATATTCTTAACAAGACTTACACATTGCACATATACTGAAGGCGGCTGTCATTGCCGCCCTTTCTCGTGCCTGTTGCTCTCTGAATTCTTATTTTCCGATGGCGTAACAGCCGGTGCATCACCGTCTGCCGCAGCATTGCCGGCCTGAAGATACGCCTCGATGTCGCGCTTCATACGCATGAACGGACCTGAAGTGTAATAGCCCATGTTCTTCTTCAGCATCTGCTCTATGTCCTGAACGCTGTGAGAATAGCACGAAAGCTCGTTGCGCATCTGCGTTGAATGTACTGCCTGACGCCTTATCTCGTTCTCACGCTCACGCACAAGCCGCTCGCACACCTTGGTCATTACGGGCACCACCACCTTGTCGAACAGATGATGTCCCTGTATATATAGATAGGTGGTGTCTGGCGTTACGCCGAGGCTTATCAGCTCTTTCTTCAGCGCCAGATACGACTCCTTGGCGTTGGGGTTATGATGATGCAGCCAGTTGATTTTCTTTGTAACCTTGTTGCGCACGTTGGCTATGGCCTGCTCCGGTGCGCCAAGACTGAAGCTGCCGATCTCTATCACGCGGTTAAACTCAGTTATGGTGAACTGCGTGTAGATGTCTCTGCGGTAGTACCATATAGACCATACGAACAAAGGGAAGATGGCCTCGCTGTACTGCTTGAGGAACTCGCTGAAGTTGAATATGGCGTGGTCGTTGAGCGTAACCATCACACAGACATTGTGCAGCGACGGGGCATAGCACTGAAGGTTCTCTATCGAATAGGCGTAGGTGTGAAAGACGAACGGATTGCTTAGAATGTTGCGCGACGTAACCGTAGCGCCCTGTATCAGATAGTCGTAGTCGGCATCCACGCAGGCTATCATGTCCTGCCCCACCTTGCCGTATAACAAGTTCATAAGCACGGAGCGCTTGCCCCGCTCGAGCGTGTTGTGCGACGGCAGCATCACTTCAAAATATTTTGTGTCGTCCTCATAGCTGCCGAGCAGCATGCGCCAGAAGAGCACGTCGTCGTAGCTCTCAACGTAGGCCACGATGCGCCGGCGGGCAGTCTTCGACTTCAGTCTGTTTGCCGCCTCAAAGTATTTTGAGTTTATGTTGTCCTTCAGCCGCCTGTTCATATGCCCTAAACCTTAACGTAAGTTCTGGTCGGTGATGTCGCTCACCTCTGTAACATTGTCCATCCATCCGTTCATTATCACGGCCGGCGAGTGTGTCGTCAGGATAATCTGCACGTTAGGATTAAGGTCGAGAATGAGGTCGATGAGCCTCTTCTGCCACTCGATGTGCAGACTTACTTCAGGCTCATCCATGAACAGCACGTAAGGAAGATTGTCCTCTATGAGCACCGTGAGCAATATAACCAGCATCTGCTTCTCGCCGCTCGAGAGCTGATACGGATGCAGCGTCTCGCCTATCTGCGTGAATCTTATCTCGTTTTCGGTGCGTATAATCTTCTTTCCGGTATCAGAAAAGAGGTCGTCTATCAGGTCCTGAAACTTCTTCTTGGGCTCCGACAGCTGCTGCGCCTTCACCGCCGCGTCGGGCTCTCCGCTCTGAAGGGCCGCAATGATGCGGTTGCCGATGTTCACCTGATAGTCGAGAAACTTGCGCTGAAGCTTGAACAGCTGCCAGTCGAGCTCTGTCACAAGGTTGGCTCCCACCTCGCTCAGCATGTCGGCATTGAGGAGCGGACGGTCGAAGGAGCGTATCACGTCGAACCGGATATGCGTGGCGTCAGCCGGATTTACCTTGATGTGAACACCCTTGAGCAGATGGTTGTATATGTCGCCCGTTATGCCGACGCTCTTCACCAGCTTGTTAAGGATGGTGCTCTTGCCCACTCCGTTTATGCCGCTAAGGACGTTCACCTTGCGGTCGAGGTTCCACTCCACATGGCGGCGCCCGCTCCATAGCGACTCTATCTCCACCTGTTCTATATAGTCAGCGTATTTCTGCATAATATCAAATTAATAAGCTCTTTAGACAGCAAATATAATTATTTTATCCGAAAATGTGTACCTTTGCACCCGTAAATATATCAAAAAAATAAAAAACAACATGCAAAACAATCGTCCGCTAATTGCTCACCTCTGCCTGTTCTTCGCATGTGCGTTCTGGGGTCTGATGGCTCCGCTCGGCAAAGATGCCATGACGCACGGCATAACGGGCATAGACATGGTGACATTCAGGGTAACAGGAGGAGCCATCCTGTTCTGGCTGACATCGCTGTTCACGCCAAAGGAACACGTTCCGCGCAAAGACCTGCTCATGCTTATAGGAGCTGCCATATTCGGCCTTGTGACCAACCAATGCTGCTACACTATAGGCCTGAGCATAACATCGCCCATCAACGCGAGCATCGTCACGACATCGATGCCTATCTTCGCGATGATTCTGGCAGCAATAATACTTAAAGAACCCATAACGGGCAAGAAGGCCCTGGGCGTGGTGTTCGGATGCACGGGCGCCGTGATACTGATAGTTACGAGTGCGGCTGCGGCAAGCTCTAAGGTGGGCGACATTCGCGGCGACCTGCTCTGCCTCGGCGCGCAGCTGTCGTTTGCGCTCTACCTGTCGCTCTTCAGCAAGCTGATAAAGCGCTACTCGGTGATAACCGTGAACAAATGGATGTTCACCTATGCCACGATACTTATCCTGCCGTTCACGTTCAACCACGTGGCAGGCATCAACTTTGCGGCTGTGCCTACAAGCACATGGCTCGAAACGGGCTTCGTGGTGTTCTTCGGCACATACATAAGCTACATCCTGATGATGATAGGACAGCACACGCTGCGCCCCACCGTGGTGAGCATATACAACTATGTGCAGCCGCTCGTATCGGTTACGGTGAGCATACTCACGGGCATCGGCGTGTTCAAGCCGAGCCAGGGACTGGCCGTCATACTGGTTTGTCTCGGCGTATGGCTCGTAACCAAGTCGAAGTCGCGTGCCGACATGGTGAAGGAACAAGACGCAACGCAGAAGCAGGCATAGCCCTGACGCAGAAGAATCTACATAACAAAGTCCGGCAAGAGGCGGGCTGCGGTTTCATGACAACTGAACCACAGGCGCGGCTTTTGCCGGATTTTTTGTATCATAACATATTGCAAGACATAAAAATCTAAACGAATACAGAAGGGATGACGGGAAACCTGACCGTACAGACCGGCAGCACGCCGCTGACTGAACCTGACCGGCTGTAGGCACGACACTGACCAACCGCCAAACAAGACACATAAACATATCCTCCGGCCGGAGCTGATTTACGGACGATGAGAAAGTAAAAAATCAGGACATGAGTTTTCTTTAATCTGGAAAACGAAACGCAAACAGAAGTTAACGTCACTGGCGTTACGGCTGCCTATATTTAACATTTCATCACATCTGCATAGCTTATAAAGCCCCAAACCGCCGTTTTTCCGACTGAAATTCAGTGGTTTTACACTGCAAAACGTGCCCTTTCGACTTGCAAAAGATATGCTTTTGCGACGTAAAAGCATACCTTTTAGGCATAAGGGAGATACGATTAGCAACACAGGAACCACTAACTCACTGATTAGCAACAGGTTATAAAAAGCCCCGATTTTTACGTATTTTCGCGTCAAAACACGTTTCTGCGCGGGGCATGGCCATTCTGAGAGCGTTAAACAGACAGAGTTTTCTGTTTTTATCCCCAACCAAATATCACCATTCAGCCCCTTATCTGCTCCATGCCGGGCAGGCTGCCGCCGGCTTGTTTGCAGCCATTGCCATTCAAGCCAAGACCATACCGGCTCGTAAAGGCAGGCTGAAAGCATAAACAAGGCAGCTAACAGAAATAAGCATAAAGCATGATGCCGGATGCGGCTTACGGCTGATTTCAGCCTATAAGGCGGCAACGCCTTGCGTACATTATATATAATGCGTGCGCATATTTACCGAAATGATATTCTGTCATAACCACAAAAGGCATCTTGCGCGCCTTATCCAAAGGGCGCACATTCCACCGAACTCTCTATTATTCAGCATATTACAATCACGCAAAATCACACATAGCCGGCAAACAAGGCATAAAAAAGGCCTTAGCACATGACATATTATTACGACAAAATGTCACCACGTGGCACACTTTATGCCACATTTTCGCCTTTGGCACACGATTTGTATAAAAGTAAGCGAATTAATTAACATCGATAAAAACAAAAAAATATATAATTATGGGAAAGATTATAGGAATTGACTTAGGTACAACAAACTCATGCGTTGCAGTTTTCGAAGGCAACGAACCTGTTGTAATAGCAAATAGTGAAGGTAAGCGCACCACTCCTTCTGTAGTGGGCTTCGTAAAAGACGGTGAGCGCAAAATCGGTGACCCGGCTAAACGTCAGGCCATAACAAACCCGAAGAACACCGTTTACTCAATCAAGCGCTTCATGGGCGAAACTTACGCTCAGTGTGAAAAAGAGACAACACGTGTGCCGTTCACAGTAGTCAACGAAGGCGGATATCCCCGCGTTGACATCGAAGGCCGCAAATATACTCCGCAGGAAATTTCTGCAATGGTTCTTCAGAAGATGAAGAAGACAGCAGAAGACTATCTCGGACAGGAAGTTACAGACGCCGTAATCACCGTTCCGGCATACTTCTCTGACTCACAGCGTCAGGCTACAAAAGAGGCCGGACAGATTGCAGGACTCAACGTTCGCCGTATCGTCAACGAGCCTACAGCCGCAGCTTTGGCTTATGGTGTTGACAAGGCAAACAAAGACATGAAGATTGCTGTGTTCGACCTTGGTGGTGGTACATTCGATATCTCTATCCTTGAGTTCGGCGGCGGCGTGTTCGAGGTGCTTTCTACTAACGGTGACACTCACCTTGGCGGTGACGACTTCGACCAGGTTATTATCGACTGGCTCGTTAACGACTTCAAGGCTGCTGAAGGCATCGACCTCTCTAAAGACCCGATGGCAATGCAGCGTCTGAAGGAAGCTGCCGAGAAGGCTAAGATCGAGCTGTCAAGCTCTACATCTACAGAGATCAACCTGCCTTACATCACAGCTGAAGGCGGTGTGCCAAAGCACTTGGTAAAGAATCTTACACGTGCTCAGTTCGAGCAGCTGGCTCACTCTCTGATCCAGGCTTGTCTCGTTCCTTGCCAGAACGCCATAAGAGACGCCAAGCTTAACACAGCCGACATTGACGAGGTTATCCTCGTAGGTGGTTCAAGCCGTATACCTGCCGTACAGGAGCTGGTTAAGAACTACTTCGGCAAAGAGCCTTCAAAGGGCGTTAACCCTGACGAGGTTGTGGCAGTGGGTGCATCAATCCAGGGTGCTATCCTTAACAAGGAAGGCGGCGTAGGCGACATCGTGCTCCTCGACGTAACACCTCTTACACTGGGTATCGAGACAATGGGTGGCGTAATGACAAAACTTATCGACGCCAACACCACAATACCTTGCAAGAAGAGCGAAGTGTTCTCAACAGCAGCCGACAACCAGACCGAGGTTACAATCCACGTTCTGCAGGGTGAGCGCCCGATGGCAGCACAGAACAAGAGCATCGGTCAGTTCAACCTGACAGGCATCGCTCCGGCACGTCGTGGTGTTCCTCAGATTGAGGTTACATTCGATATCGACGCCAACGGTATCCTGAAGGTTTCTGCAAAGGATAAGGCTACAGGCAAGGAGCAGGCCATCCGCATCGAGGCTTCATCAGGTCTGAGCAAAGAAGAAATCGACCGCATGAAGGCAGAGGCAGAGCAGAACGCTGAAAACGACAAGAAAGAGCGTGAGCGCATCGACAAGATGAACCAGGCTGACTCAATGATCTTCACCACCGAAAACTTCCTGAAGGACAACGGTGACAAGATTCCGGCTGACCAGAAGGGCAACATCGAGAACGCACTCAACCAGCTCCGCGATGCTCACAAGAGCGGCGACATCACAGCCATAGACAACGCCATCAACGGCCTCAACACTGTTATGCAGGCAGCCAGCGCTCAGATGTATCAGAACGCAGGCGGCGCACAGCCTAACGCAGGCCAGGGCTTCAACGGCGCCAACGCCGGAGGCCAGCAGGCTCAGAACGACGGCAAGGCTGACGACAACGTACAGGACGCTGACTTTGAGGAAGTGAAATAATTCTTTGAAATAGTATAATTAAAGTGAGGCATAATTTCTATAGTTGTGCCTCATTTTTTTATTTTTAGACGACAATTATGAGTAAAGAATTTATTAGAAAATCAAAAGAAGACAAACCTGTTGTAGCTATATGTTACGACTTTGACAAAACATTATCTCCTGATGACATGCAAGCCCAAGGATATATACAATCCGTAGGATACGAAGTAGAGTCTTTTTGGAAAGAATCTAATGGACTAGCAGAAGATAATGACATGGATCAAAATCTGGCATACATGTTTACAATGATTCAGAAAGCACATGGTAGGTTCGTTTTTAACAGAAAAAAACTAATGGACTATGGAGCTCAGGTACAACTATTCCCTGGGGTTGAAACTTGGTTTAAACGCATAAGAGAGTATGGCAAAGACAAAGGAGTGATTGTTGAGCATTATATTATATCATCTGGTCTTAAGGAAATGATTGAAGGTACAAAAGTCGCAAACGAATTTGAAAAGATTTATGCAAGTTCCTTCTATTATGACAATGATGGAGTTGCTCAATGGCCAGCACAGGTTATAAACTATACAAGTAAGACACAGTTTCTTTTTAGAATTGAAAAAGGAACATTGGACGTGAATGACTCTGGTGTAAATGATTATTTTGCACCTGAAAAAATTCGTATTCCTTTTAGAAATATAATTTATATTGGAGACAGCGATACTGACATACCTTGCATGAAACTTGTAAATTCATATTCCGGTCATTCTATTGGTGTTTATAATCCAGAAACGAAAGACAAGAGAAAGGTGTATAAAATGATTGAGGATAAACGAATTAAGTATTATGCTCCAGCTAATTATAAAGAAGGCTCTGAATTGGATATATTAGTCAAAAATATTATTGACACAACCGCTTCAAATGAAAAATTGATGTCCATTCATTACCGGAATAAACAAGAACAGGTTAAACATAATGGAAATTTAGCCAATCAGGAACATAAAGAAAAAGAAAAACTTATTCTGGACTTGGAAAATAGCAACAGTTTTAAACAAACGCATTCTATAATTTCAAAATTAAAAAAGATCAAGAACTGGAGTCCTGAAGAAAAGAATCAATTAAAAATGATTGCTGAAAAGAATAAACAAATTTCTTATATAATGAAAGACAGCGATGTTGCAGAATTTTTTGCTTCGATATCTTAACCACTAAGCATCCTACACATCAAATTGTAAGTGGACGTAATTATTTACTACAAAAGATTTCACAAAGAAGAAGAACTAAAAAGGGCTGAAACCATCAAATTGATTTCAGCCCTACTTATGTTTAGTAAAATAGGTTTTATCTTATGGCAATAATTCTAAAATCTGATTTTTCGCATTGTTGTCTGTCCTGATTCAGAAGTATGCTTAACGATATAAACACCATGAGTCAAGTTATGACCAGGAACCTGAATACCTTGGAGATTGAAAACTTCCAGTTTACCTTCCTCAGAACAGCATATTGTTCCCTCCGGAGTTACGTAAATTGAAACATTAGTTATTTCATTATTTCTGATATCAGTTGCTCCGGTTTCAATGTGTGCCTTTGCGGCATTGTCTATAATACCGGTCTTACCATTTATCAGCAAAGCTACGATTGACAGATATTTTGTGCTCTGTACTCTCGGCAGCTCAATATCCTTAGTGAAATCATAAAATTCTCCAACCTCAACCTCTGAAGGCATACTGTTTTCTATTCCATTATAATCGAATATACCTCTTGCCACATGATTGAATTTAATCGGTGCCGGATTCGGAAGGTTTTCAAAGCCTCCCATCTCACCATTCGCACCTCCGGAATAAGCATTTGCCTGCGTAACTCCAGTGATACTGTCCTCAAGTATGACAAAAGCTATGCGATAGTCAAGATCCTTGCCTGGATTAGCAAACGTCGCCGTAACCTTTGCATGTACGACATTGTCTTCTAAGTTTGCACTTGTCACCATGCTGGCAACGGCCTGATCCCTTACAAGATTCTTGTATTCACTTTCAAGATTACCCGACAACGGACTGCAAACCTTTTGCGGGTCTCTGTTAATGATACAGTTTGGATATGAGTCGAAATAATTCTGTATAGGTGCATAAGTGTCCTCGCTGAAGACATCTCTATCGTGAGCGGCTATACCGATAAATGTATCAGGATATTTCTCATCCATATACTCGAAAGCCACAATTCCTTTAGGACACCATCCGCACCAAGTGCCAGTACCTTCTTCAACAACCATCCTTCTTACAAAAGAATTCTCTGTAACTTTGATATATGCAACAACATCATTATTAACAGGATTGGCATCTTCTATGCCATTAACAGAAACAAGTTTCATATTGACTGTGTGCATTCCAAATTCGTTAATAGCAGGCACATCAATGCTGAAGCTTGTAGAAGAACCGCCTGTAAGATACGTGGTTTTCTCAATTGTCTGAGTTTCGCCGTTGTCAATATTGTATTCAACCTTATAGCCCTTTATTGCCTTAGTCGAAAGATTTTCAAGCTTTGCCGTAAGTTTAAATCCCTCACCCGGTTTTACCAATGTTTCATTGTTTACTATTAAGCGTGCGTCTTCGGGCAAGTCTTCGCCTTCAATGCGGACAGCAATATTCAGAGCATTGTATTTATACTCTTCATTACCGGCATAGTCTATCCATGCGTTGTCTCCGTCTTTCACCCAACATCCGTTTACATTATAAATGCTTGAACGTCCTATAGGGTTTATACCTACGCAAGAATATCCCACATAAAATCCCTTGCCGCTTATTACGTATGCATCATCGAAACTAAAAGAAGCCACACCTGTTTTTTGCGAACCGAACGTTTTCTCTGTTTCAGGTGTACCGTCAAGATCTTCAGTAATGAACACCTTCAATTCACTTACCGAATTATACAGTCCAACACGTACAGCCGTAGCCTTCTTTCCCTTGTAAAGTTCTGCTACTTCAGAAGGTATGTATATGGCTCCCGAAACAGTTGTATTCTGCCCTATACCGATACCATTTAAAATGATATTATCACTGTATCCCCAATAAATTTGGGCCGCTACATCAGCCCGGCCAAGCATAAAGAGCAAAGATAATAATAATAATTTTAGATATTTCATTTTGAATAAAATAATAGGGTATGATGTTATTATTGTCTTTTTATAAAAATCGGATTACGACCTTCCGCTACAGGATGGTCGTAATCCGGACAAAAAGATTATCTGCATACATTAACTTTGACGTTGTTCATAGAACCGTCAGCAGCAACAGTGTGTATTATATACAATCCAACAGGAAGATTAACTGCCAAAGAATTCTGCGAGCCGTTCAGATTAAACATCTTTATCATCTTACCGCTGATATCATATACATAAACCTTCTTAAGGTTATTTTCATTAAAGTTCAAAGTAGAAGTCTTTGAATCATACCATACAGAGTTAGCACCAATATTTACATTTTCAATATTGCCTGCAATGCCCCTTATTGCCATATGTATAACAGGAACCTTCCAATATGCCATCGGTGAACCGTCACTAAGGATTGATCTTGTATTTTCAAAATCATCATTGTTGAACATCTTAAACAATGCAGGATAGTCATTTCCTACCAAACCGTTCTTGACAACTGCTATACACAAGTTTTTATCTTTCTTGTATTCAAATTCTTCAGAAAGGATGAAAGACATAAAGTTTGTTCCAGGATTGATTGTTACAGATCCTTCGTAAACCTGTGTCATATCTTCAAGTGGAATAGCCTCGCTTTCAGTTTTGAAGATAGTCTTGTCCGTATTGCACATATAGATTTTTACATCTACCGGACCAAGAACAGAAGTGATTTCGTTACCAGTATATTCATATGCTATACGGCTTATACTTCCGTCAGTCTCAACATTGATCTCGTCTGCAAAATATAACGTCTGTGTCATACTTTCACCTACGATGAAAGACATAGGAATTCTGGTGTCATCACCTATTGTATTTTCATCTGTAACGAGAACATTGTACGGCGGCATGCCTTCCGGCAATACGTTTACAGTATACGGTTCAGTAACATTATTACTTTCGTCGCCGTCACCCTCAATTTCAACCAAGCCAACAAGTTCGACCTGGTCTTCAACATCAGGAACATAAGTTACAGTAACCTCTGCGGTCTTGAACATTTCAACAGCAGGAACATCTGTAGTTGAACCTAAGACAACATAGTTGCCATTGTCTACACGTGCAATCTTAACTTCGTATTTGTCTGCCGTCTTATAAGAGTTGTTGTACAGTTTTACCTTACATGTATTATTTCCATTGCATACTGCATCAATAATTCCATCCAAGCTTACAGCGCTCATATCAACAGGATGAATCTCCTCTATCGTTACTTCCTGCAAGCTGAAGATATCGTCGCCTGTTACCAAAGACACGTCTATTCCATAATTGTAAACACCTGTCTCCTTAATCTCAACAATGTCTTCAAATGTCTTAACGTAGTAATATTCATCTGCAGAGTAACCCTTCTCTTCGCGAAGCACGTTTGTCATATCGCCAGCAGTCTTTCCTTGACCGATAGCAATTCTAAAGTCTTCCTTACAGCCATTAGGACCCAAATAAGTCTTTATCTTTGTTGTTATTTTATACGTCTTTCCTGCTTCCAGCTTGACATCCGGTGAAATCAACCAACAGTTTTCTCTCTGATGTGTTGTTGTCATCATTCCTTCGTCTCCAGCCATAGAGCCACCGCTCCATTCCCAATCGCCAAGATTTGTCCATGCCTCTGAGAGAATCTGGTCTGTGAAATTGAATTTCACAGGAGTTGTGTATGCTGCTCCGGCTATGAACTTCTCTGTCTCTGTTGTCTCACCGACACCTGTTACGTTTGAAGTCTGTATTGTATAATAGTAGCACTGCTGATTACCTAGATTTGTATCTGTAAATGTAGTTTCAGTCTGGTCTTTAGCAATTTCAATTTCGTCAGGATAACGTATGATTGTATATTTAAGTCCATCAGGATTTACATATCCGCCGTTCATACCAAATTCAGGAGCATCCCATGTAACAGTAACACTTTCTCCATTGTTCTGCACTACAATATTTCCGACAGCTCCGGGAACATCCTCGCCTACGAAAACGCTAATGCTGTCCTTGATACCTTTTCCAAATTCATTGCACGGAACAACATAATATGTGTTTATTCCTGCATTTGGAGTTTCATCTGTCCATGACATTTCCTGTCCTTCCTTGCCTTCTGCAGGGAGAGTAGCCGCCGGTGTTTCTGAACCATCCTTATATATCTGTACTTCTTTCAGGTCTGTAAGTTCCTTTTTATTCCACTGCAATGAAGGATTCGTCCATGTCAATGTGCTTTTCATTGATCCTGTCATATCGGGAGTAGCTTTCAAATCCTGAACTTTTGCAGGTGCATTCTCATTTTCAGGCAACGTATAAGGAATATACAGTCCTACGAAATCACCCCAGAATGCTCCAAGAGCTTCCATATTACCAGTTTCCAGATTTACAGTATACAATTGCTGCTTGTTATCATCTGCTCTAAGGGCGATCCAATATAAGTCACCTGTAGTGTAGTCAAATGACATTGTTCCATAATAAGCTGTAACAAACGAACTTCCGTTATAAGAAAGCTTCACTTCTTTTTTAACATCGAAGTTGTCTGTATCATATGCAATAAGCTTTGCACCTACGTTACTTTCACCTTCATATATTGAATTCTGCACCCATAATGTACCTTCCATATCTACAGACATAGCAAAAGATATGAAATCAAAATCATGCAGTTTTGTCGGCGTACCCGTAGCTCTGTCTATTTTGTAAAGAGTTGACACCTGTGCCTGATTTTCTTTGGTTGTCTGTCCAAGAGCATACACCTCGTCTTTCACGGGGTTATATGTCATGCAATACAACGTATAGCTATGCCAGTTGTCATAAAAATCATCTCCCTGCTCGAAATTCTTGACTATATCCAGTTCTCCCGTCTCCGGTTCAACTTTTACAAAGGCATACGGATAGTCATATCCCAATGAATACTGGAAAATATAAAATGCATAATAAGCATCGCCGCCCCAGCATCCACATCTCAGACCATCAACGAATGACTGTGAACCAGGATTCCAAGTTTTTAGCTTTATAGCATTTTGAGGCTCTTTTGACCAGAACTTATACCATCCACGCTCTTGATTGTAATAATCATCCAATGTTGTTGCATACATCAGGATTCCTTTTTCTTTTTCCTCATTAGGATTCACTTTTTGCATGCCATTAGTCTGTAGTTTAGAGCTAACTCCTAATTTAAAATCAGGAAATTTTTGTCCCGTTTGCGCATGAACGGAAAACGATGTTGCTGCTACTAAAAGTAACAAAAACAAATAGTAACTTTTTTTCATAGATAAAGTTTTTGTTGTTAACAATTATTGTTTTAATAAAGATTTCAAGCCATATCAAGCTTGATTTTGTTGAGAGAATGCCGCCTGCAAGTGTGTATGCAAAGAGGACTGTGAACTTAAACAATTACCGGTTGAAATGGGAATAAAACCTATTAAAAAAGGAATTTAAAATCAACTATAAAGCAGAAATAACGGCTCACCCGATAAATAGTGGGGAAAGAAAATATT
>NZ_HF986857.1:0-818 GCF_000431195.1 Prevotella sp. CAG:255
CTGTAATGACAACGCCTCGCTTCTTTCACTCTACAACCAACACAGGAACGAGGTGGAAGGTAACGTTGAAATAAAGGCTTTGTTCACCGAAAGAAAGAACCAACTAAAGGCAGCATAAGATTTAAATTAAAAATGAATAATGAAAAATCAAAAATCAAAAATCAAATTTAATGAATAATCAAGAATGAATAATGAAAAATCAAACAATAAAATAATAACTAAAAATCGACAGAAATGAAAACGACAAGGATTGAATTGAAAGACAGCGGCGTTCTTTTCAACAAGGAGCGTCACGAATATTGGCTGGGAAACAGACAGCTGTCGGGAATTACTGGAATGCTACAAAGGCAACTGTTCCCTGATGAGTTCGACAATGTACCCGAAGAAGCAATAAAAGAGGCAGCAAGGTATGGTACTGAAGTTCATGAGAGTATTGAGCTTTTTGATTCAAGCTGGATAAACGACGGGACCAAGGAAGTTTCGGATTACATTGAATTGTGCCAAGAAAACGGGCTGGTACATGAAAGGTCAGAATACACTGTCACTGATGGGGAGAACTGGGCAAGCAACATAGACAAGGTTTACAGAAGCTCGGATGATACTTTTTCGTTGGGTGACATCAAGACTTACGGGACCATGACACCGGAGAAGTTGGAGAAAGCGAGATGGCAGTTATCAATCTACGCCTATTTCTTTAAGCTACAAAACAGGGATGCAAAGGTCGGTAATCTGTTCATACTCCATATTAGGAACAAACCCAAGCAAGACGGAACATTCGACCACATAAGAAATATCATGCCGGTGGAAAGGATACCAAG
>NZ_HF986857.1:837-1185 GCF_000431195.1 Prevotella sp. CAG:255
GTGGAAAGGATACCAAGTGACATCTGCAAGGAGCTTCTTGATACCGACCTGCAAGGAAAACAGTTCATAAACCCTTATTCAATACCAAAAAAGTACAGGGAACAAGAGGAGTATATCAGGCAACTTATCCAGACCAAGGACGAAACAGAGGCAAGACTAAGTGAAATCAAGTCCGAGATATTGGAGGATATGGAAAGCAAGGGGGTGAAAACTTGGGATACAGGAACAATGAGGTTGACAAGAAAACTTCCGACTACAAGGCTATCATTCAACGCCAATAAATTCAAGGCAGACCATCCCGAACTTGACTATTCACCATACGAGAGGACTTCAAACGTTTCGGGCAGC
>NZ_HF986858.1:0-3960 GCF_000431195.1 Prevotella sp. CAG:255
GGCAGGCATTCTAACCAGCTGAACTAACGCACCATTAGGTATCTGTCTCAATTGCGGTTGCAAAGGTATGAATATTTTTTTTATCTACCAAACTTTTTGGCGATTTTTTACAAAAAAAGTTGCATTAGCAGTGCATTATGGTATTTTTTGCCATCGAAGAGCCAGTCTTTCAGCTCATTTGACTTTATGAATCCACTCTTCTCAAACAGGGCTAACGACCTCTCGTTATCCTTGTTTATGCACGCATAAAGCTGATGCAGGTGTAGGATGTTTGCGGCGTAAGCTTTTATTCTTGTTATAGTGGCCAGGGCATAGCCTTTGTTTCTGTAGTCTTGTTTTATTACTATGCCTACCTCTGCTCTCATGTTCTTTGGGTCGAAGTTTATTATGTCAACTATTCCCACAACGTTATGATGTTCGTCTTCTATCATCATCCTTACCTGCTTATCGGCGTAAATGTCGTTTTTTGCATTTGCGACGTAGTCATATAGCACGTATCTTGAGTATGGCACGTTCGTTGTGCTAACGTTCCAAACTTTAGTGTCGTTCTCGATGGTATACAACACGTCGAGATCTTCCGGCTCTATCGCCCTGAGATGTATTGTCGGTAGAATGTCTGTCATCAGGCTATTATCTCGTTGTCTGTTATTATTATGTTGAATCTCGGACTGTATGTGCCGATTTTTACATTGGGCTTGCTGTTTTTAGAGAATAGATTAAGAATGTCTTCATATCTGCATAAGCCTGTGTCATAAACAAGATATACGGGCGTCTTGCAGCTGATGTTTTTTACGGCTTCGGCATGTGCAGCCGGGTCTGCCGGTGTCTGCGTTACTATATATTGTGCGTCCAGGCCGTTACGGTCGGCGAGGCTTCGGCATCTTGATATTGATTCTTTTGTAGAAATAAATATGTAGAGTGGCGACTTGCGTCTTCTGTCGGGCATGAATCCCAATGTCTTCTGTATATGCTCTGACGTAGTCTTTATAAGAGCCGTTGTGGCTTTAAGATATATTGCAGCCTTTATAGGCATGTTCAGCCAGATGCTGAGATGGCCATAGTGCTTTTTGAAGAAGATGAGCATGGCCTCGTAGAACACGTGTACATATTTGAACGATGACTTCTGCGTGCTTTCGCCCTTGTAATGCAGTATCTTTGTTGGCAGATACCAGTTGTCGAAGCCGCTCTTCAGCAGCCTGTATGACAGGTCGATATCTTCACCATACATAAAAAAGTCTTCGTCGAGCAGTCCAGCCTTGTCAAGTGCGGTGCGCCTCATCATCATGAAGGCTCCGCTTATTATCTCAATCTTGGCCGGTTCGTCCCACGGAAGATATCCCATGTAGTATTTTCCCAGTTTCTTATGTGTGGGATATTTGGCACACAGTCCGCACATCTTGTAGAAAGCGGTCATCGGTGTCGGCAGTCCGCGCCGGCTCTCCATGGCGTCGCTGCCGTTGCATTTCAGCATTCTTACGCCCAGTCCGCCCGCATTCTCATGTTCGTCCATGAATCTGATACACTCTTTCAGGGTGTTTTCTCCAACAATAGTGTCGGGGTTCAGCAGCAGCACGTATTCGCTCTTTGTGCGCCTTATGCCCATGTTGTTGGCTTTTGCAAAGCCATGATTGTGATTGCAGGCAATAAACTTCACACCGCGGTTCTTGCCTTTAAGCTTCTTCACGGTGTTGTCTTTTGAATGATTGTCGATTACGTATATTTCTGCGTCGATGCCCTCAACGGCTCTGTATAAGCTGTCGAGACATTGCTGAAGATAGTGTCTTACGTTGTAGCTGACGATTATTATTGCAAGTTTCATTTCTTGTAGCTTGTTTCAGATATGCATCTTGCCATTGTAGGGTTGACGAAAATCAGACAGATAAGTCCGATAATTGCCATATAGCCGAATGCCACGTTCATGAACAGGTAATAGAGCAGGGTGTTGGCCACCATCGGGACACAAAGCATCATCATGCGTATGCTTCCCCAGCGGAGCAGCTCTTTCTCTGGCTCAGCCTGTAGCTTCATGCTGATTTTCTTGACCTTGAACAGCCTCAGTGACGCAGGAATGAGGCATATTGTAATGACTTCCATTAGCGACACGGTAAGAAATTCGGCGTTCTTGCTTGCTGTCAGTTCTCCCGGCAGCAGCGTCTCGGTTTCAAATATTGCGGTTATGGCCAGCAGCAAAGCTATGCTGACGTACATGATTACCGATAGTATGTTTTTTGTTCTTTTCATTTTCTTGGTTAATGTTTTCGCTTTAAGCAGTTTTCCGGCAGGTTGCGTCATCTGCTATTGTCTGCCGTCGAACGGCTGCCGGTTAATGATAGATCGTCCGAGCGTAACCTCGTCGGTGTATTCCAGCTCGCCGCCCACAGATATTCCGCGTGCAATCACGCTCAGGCGTATGTCGAATTTTGCCAGTTTGCGGTAGATGTAGAAGTTGGTGGTGTCGCCTTCCATTGTGGAGCTAAGCGCCAGAATCACCTCTTTTATCTTTCCGCTCTCAACTCTTTCTGCCAGCGAGCTTATCTCTATGTCGTTAGGACCTATGCCGTCCATGGGCGATATTACGCCTCCGAGTACATGATAAAGTCCGTTGTACTGCTGAGTGTTTTCGATAGCCATGACGTCTTGCACGTTTTCAACCACGCACACTGTGGTGTCGTCGCGCCTTGCGTCGGAGCAGATAGGGCAGACGTCCGTGTCGCTTATGTTGTGGCACACGGTGCAGTGCTTTATCTTATGTCTCATTTCGCTTATGGTCTGGGCAAACCTTTCCACCTTGTCCTTGTCTTGTCTCAGCAGAAACAGCACCAGCCTTAGGGCTGTTTTCTGTCCTATGCCGGGCAGGCTTGAAAATTCTGCCACTGCCTTTTCGAGCAATGCCGACGGATATTGTTGGGTCATACTTTGCTAAAATGTTTTTGTCGGCAAAGTTACTTCAATAGTAGTAAAATTCAAAACAAATTTATTTTTATTTTCCTTTGAATGTCTTTTGCGGGTTGCGTGGCTGCTGTTTTGTGCGCTGTGGCTGCCTGTTTTTCGCATTATTAACGTATTCTGCATATCGACTATTGGTGTCCGGCATGAAGAGTGTATCGTATATGAGGAATGCACACTTTCTTATTTCTTTACAAAATGCAGCTTTTTAAGCCTCTCAGGCAGCCTCCGTATTAGCAGCTTGACTGTTTTGCTGTGTTTTAATCGAAAAATAGTGACTTTTGTGTATTTATTTGTAAGCCAGCGTGTTATGTACTATTGTAGTCACGCATGCCACTTTCTGACTGCTGATATGTGCCCTTTTAGGTCGTAAAAGAATGTCTTTTGACTCGTAATTCAGTGTGTTTCGCATCGCATTTCAGTGTGTTTCAGCGGCGATATTGGCTGTTTTATGACAGCAAGTTGGCTTTTCTTGTGTAAAATATCCCCTGTTTTGTCATCTCTGTATGCCATTTTTGCATTTGTGATTGTCTGCTTCTGAAAAATAATTTGTCATGAATTTTTATTGCACACATGCCGGTCCGGCTGCGTTTTCGCGTATGCGCCGTCGTCATTGTGCCTGGGTTCATGCAGGGTATTGTCTGCAGATTTTATCCGTTGCTTATATATAACATTGTGCCGGCGGTTGTATTTTTCTGATATTTTTATTACCTTTGCAAAGGTTTTTCATAAATTTATCGACGACTAAATGATAATAACAAAATCAGAATTTTCAGTGAGCAGTCCTAACATACAGCTTTGTCCTAAAGACACAAAGCCTGAGTATGCGTTTATCGGACGAAGCAATGTTGGCAAATCAAGCCTTATCAACATGCTCTGCAACCACAAAAATCTTGCAAAGACATCGGCCACCCCGGGCAAGACTCTGCTTATCAATCACTTTATTATAAATAATGAGTGGTATCTGGTAGACCTTCCCGGCTATGGATTTGCCAAGCGCTCAAAGACGGTTCA
>NZ_HF986858.1:3982-6648 GCF_000431195.1 Prevotella sp. CAG:255
AAAGACGGTCCAGCAGAAGCTGGAGCAGATGATAACGTCTTACATCCTGCAGCGCGAGCAGCTCGTAAACGTGTTTGTGCTGATAGACATCAGACACGAGCCGCAGGCTATCGACATAGACTTTATCAACTGGCTCGGGCAGAGCAGCATACCGTTCTCGATAGTGTTCACAAAGGCCGATAAGCTTAGCTCGTCTAAGGTGGCGCCTACGGCTGCCGCATATATGGACAAGCTGAAGGAAACTTGGGATGAGCTTCCTCCTTACTTCATATCGAGCAGCGAGACAAAGCGCGGACGCGACGAAATTCTTGATTATATCGAAAATATAAATAAAACGCTTAAACAGTAAGGCGTAAATAATAAATAAAGACAGAAATGGCCGGTCAGTTACCTTATCTTGACATACAGAATCTTACTAAATCGTTTGGAGCCCATGTCCTGTTTCAGGACATATCGTTCAGTGTTGCCGAAGGACAGAAAATAGGTCTTGTTGCTAAGAACGGCACGGGCAAGTCGACGCTGCTCTCCATATTGACTGGGCGCGAAGGCTACGATTCGGGCAATATTATCTTCAGACGCGAGCTTAAGATTGGCTATCTGGAACAGTCGCCCAAGTTTGATCCCGACGATACTGTGCTGGATGCATGCTTTAATCATAAAGGAGATGAGGCGAAGATTCTGCGTGCGAAGCAGATACTTACACAGCTTAAGATAGATGACCTTGACAAGAAGATGGGCACTCTGAGCGGAGGACAGCAGCGCCGTGTGGCACTGGCAAACGTATTGCTGACCGACCCGGACATGTTTATCCTGGATGAGCCAACCAACCATCTTGACCTCGACATGATAGAATGGCTGGAGGGCTTCTTTGCCCGTGGCAACAAAACCTTGCTCATGGTTACCCACGACAGGTTTTTCCTCGACAAGGTATGCTCGGTGATATTGGAACTTGACGACAAGAAAATATACACCTATCGCGGCAACTACAGCTATTATCTCGAGAAACGTCAGGAGCGCATAGACAACACGCGCGCCGAAATAGCACGTGCAAACAACCTGTACAGAAAGGAACTCGACTGGATGCGCAGAATGCCCCAGGCACGAGGCCATAAGGCAAGATACAGAGAGGACGCATTCTATGAACTTGAGAAAGTGGCCAAGCAGAGAATTGAGGACCGTCAGGTAAGGCTTAAAGTCAGAAACGTCTATATCGGAAGCAAGATATTTGAGTGCCAGTATATCTCCAAGAGCTGGTCGCCGGACAAGGTTATTCTCAAAGATTTTTACTATAATTTTGCCCGTTTTGAGAAAATGGGTATTGTTGGCAACAACGGCACAGGCAAGACAACATTCCTGAAGTTGCTGTTGGGACAGGAAAAGCTTGACAGCGGACGCTTTGACATAGGCTCGACTGTGCGTTTCGGATATTTCTCTCAGGAAGGCATGGTCTTTGATGAACAAAAGAAAGTGCTCGATGTGATAACCGACATTGCCGATTATATCGACATGGGAGGCGGAAAGCATCTGTCTGCATCACAGTTCCTGCAGCATTTCTTGTTTACTCCCGAACAGCAGCACAATTATGTGTATAAGTTGAGCGGAGGCGAGAAGCGCAAGCTGTATCTGTGTACAGTGCTGATGAAAAATCCGAACTTTCTGGTGCTTGATGAGCCGACAAACGACCTTGACATACAGACTCTGCAGATATTTGAAGAGTATCTGGCCGACTTCCCCGGATGTGTCATAATCGTAAGTCACGACCGTTACTTCATGGATAAAGTGGTAGACCATCTGCTTGTGTTCAAAGGCAATGGCGTAGTAAACGATTTCCCCGGAAACTACACGCAGTATCGCGAATGGTGTTCGCTTAAGAGCCGTGACGAAGAAACGGCGGCTAAAAAAGACAGTCGTCCAAGAGAAAAACGGCATCAGGAGCGCCGCAAGATGTCGTATAAAGAAAAGATGGAGTTTGCTCAGCTTGAGAAAGAAATAGCCGAGCTGGAAAAAGAGCAGAAGGAAATAGAAGAGCAGCTTTGCAGCGGTAAGCTGCCGGTAGACGAACTGACTGAAAAAAGCAAACGTCTGCCGTTGATAAAGGAAGAACTCGACCTTAAGGAAATGCGGTGGCTGGAGCTTTCGGAAATAGAATCTTAAATATTAAAATTAAGTTAAAATGAATAAGTCTTCAGAGCCGTTACTTCTTTTAATCAATATAAATTATTACTTTTGCATTAAATTTAAAAAATCATAATTTGTTTCCACTCGTGAAACGAATACAATCAATAAATTTCTTATATACGTAAACCTAATATGTATAGCAAAGACGAATTATTATCTAAAGATATTTCCGAGCTTGAAGAGATAGCAGAGAAAGTGGGTGCTAAAATCAAGTCTGGCGAAACTCAGGAAGAAATAATATATTCGATCCTTGATAAGCAGGCCGAAATTGAAGGAAACAAGAACCCGCTTGGCACGAAGCGTCGCAGAGTTCGTATTGTAAAGAAGGACACCGACCGTGTTTATTCTGTAAACGGAAAGGAAGGCGAAAACTTCGATTTGAAAAAGAATAAAGTTCAGGCTGAGACTCCCTCATTGTTTAATGATGCACCGGTTACTCCGCCCGCCAAGACACGTTCTCGGGCTAAGAGCAAGGCTGTTGCTGAACC
>NZ_HF986858.1:6674-8686 GCF_000431195.1 Prevotella sp. CAG:255
GAACCGGTGGCTGAAGCTGAGCAGCCGCAGGCAGTTCCTGTTGTGGAAGAGGTTGTGCCTGTTGAACCGGAAAAACAGCCTGAGCCATTGCAGCCTGTTGTTGATAATATAGTTGAGGCTGCGCCTGAAGTTCCCGAAGCAATATCAGAGGATGTTGTTGAAGGTGTCAGCGAAATTCCTGAAGCAATAAGTGATGACATGCCGGAAGAAACAGATTTGGCCATTGTTCCTGAAGCTGAATTTGCAACCGCAGAAGCTCCTGATACTCAGAATGACAACTCAACAGATCTTATAGCACAGTTGCAGGCCAAGGTGAATGCACACAACGAAGTGGCTGACGAGAAACGTGAGATTATTGCATCAGGTGTATGGGAAGGCGATCCCGGAGACGGAACAGACTTTATTCCTATTGTAGACTTGCCGATTGAAGATCAGATGGCTGTGCCGCGATTTGATATGTTCGACAATCCGACAAGTCCTATGGACTTAAATAATGTTATGTATGCTCCTCAGATGGAGCCGGAAAGTGTACCGCAATTTGATTTTGAGGATATTATCACTGCCAACGGCGTACTTGAGATAATGCCTGATGGCTATGGATTCCTGCGTTCGAGCGACTATAATTATCTTTCTTCTCCTGATGACATTTATGTTTCTATAGCCCAGATTAAGCGTTATGGACTTAAGACTGGCGATGTGGTAAATTGCCATGTGCGTCCACCGCATGACGGAGAGAAGTATTTCCCGTTGACAAGCATTGATAAGATTAACGGCCGTGATCCTGCTGAAGTGCGCGGCCGTATACCGTTTGACCATCTTACTCCTTTGTTCCCGGATGAGAAGTTTACTTTGTGCGGTGAGCGTTCAACTACAAACCTCAGCACTCGTATTGTTGACTTGTTCTCGCCGATTGGTAAAGGACAGAGAGCGCTTATTGTTGCGCAGCCAAAGACAGGTAAGACAATCCTTATGAAGGACATAGCAAATGCGATTGCGGCAAATCATCCTGAAGCATATCTTATGATGTTGCTTATTGATGAGCGTCCAGAGGAAGTTACCGACATGGCGCGTACGGTTAATGCAGAAGTTATTGCCTCTACGTTTGATGAACCGGCGGAACGTCATGTAAAGATTGCCGGTATTGTGTTGGAAAAGGCAAAGCGTATGGTTGAGTGTGGTCATGATGTGGTGATCTTCCTTGATTCAATCACACGTCTTGCACGTGCATACAATACGGTTTCACCTGCCAGTGGTAAGGTTCTTACCGGTGGTGTTGATGCTAATGCTCTGCAGAAGCCGAAACGTTTCTTTGGTGCGGCACGTAATATAGAGGGTGGAGGTTCGCTCACTATTGTCGCAACAGCCTTGATTGATACTGGAAGCAAGATGGATGAGGTTATTTTCGAAGAGTTCAAAGGTACGGGTAACATGGAACTCCAGTTGGATAGAAGTCTCAGTAACAAGAGAATATTCCCGTCTGTTAATCTTGTTGCTTCAAGTACACGACGTGATGATCTGTTGCAGGACAAGACAACTCTCGACCGCATGTGGATTTTACGCAAGTATATTTCTGACATGACGCCAATTGAGGCTATGAATACAATTCATGACCGTATGGCTCGTACTTATGATAACGATGAGTTCCTTGCAACGATGAATTCATAAATATTTTAGAGGTACTTGTATTCTTATTTAAAAGTTTTTCCTAAAAAATTTTGTTATAAGAATTATTTTGAGTACCTTTGCACTCGATTTAGGGGTTCCGTAGCTCAGTTGGATTAGAGCAACGCCCTTCTAAGGCGTGGGTCTTGGGTTCGAATCCCAACGGAATCACGGAAAAGGAGCATCATGTGATGCTCCTTTTTCTTTTTATCATAGATGTTCTTATTTGCGTTTATATTGATTGATGATACAACTTACTGACTGCATCATTTCTTTCTTATAAGTCTTGGCATTATTTTTTGCCATGAAATGTAGGCTCACCCGATAAATAGTGGGGAAAGAAAATATTA
>NZ_HF986859.1:0-154 GCF_000431195.1 Prevotella sp. CAG:255
TGACCGAGGCTGATATAATGCAAAAGACATTCGAGCTGTTCGGTGGTTTCGAGCCTAGGATGGAGAATACATTGCAAGTCCTTCAAAACCTCAAATCGACAAGCATATCCGAGGAGTTGTTCTGTAAGATTATAGGTAGAATGAGGCTTTACCA
>NZ_HF986859.1:274-538 GCF_000431195.1 Prevotella sp. CAG:255
TTCGAACCCTGACTTCGGAATAACAAGCGGTGACGACTTTACCTGCTGGAACCTTATGCAACTCGGAAACGAGGCGGTCAAACAAAGCTATATCGACAAGTGGCTTGAGAGGAACCAGAACTGCACCGACTTTGCAATAGGTATACAGAAGGCGATAAACGGGGATGATAAAGAGGGCTATTCCTGGTTCATCAACTGACTTACAAGGAGAGATACACAATCAATTAATAAAGAAGTGTGTCCCTCCTTTTTTGTTTCAACTTA
>NZ_HF986860.1:0-28550 GCF_000431195.1 Prevotella sp. CAG:255
CAGATTTTTCGCTGCGCTCAACAACTCGTGCAAATCTGCCGGCACAATAGTCTTGTTGATATATGCCGCTTGTAGGACAGCCTGCGCAAAGAATGGGGCGTGGCTTATCCGTCGGACAAGCTATAATGTAAATCCTCAAATCTTAATTGGCTTGCGCCGAACTTCATTTCTCCATTCTCAATTCTCCATTCTCAATTATTCTTCGTATTTTTGCAGATATAACAACTTTGCCATAAACAGATATGCAGAATAAGAAGAAACGAGTTTTTCATATAGTGTCGCATTTCGATGTGGGCGGAGCCGAGAGAGTGGCCGTGAACATTGCCAAGTCGCAGACTGAAGGCTTTGAATATCACGTGGTGGAACTGATACGCGCACACTCGGCGTTCACCAAGGTGTTTATAAAGGAACTCGAGGACGCGGGGATAAAATATCATCGGGGGCTGGTGCCAGAGGTGCATTTTCATTATCTGTTTGAGCGTCTCGCCGCAGTTACCTTTCCGCTGTGGTTTATCTTTCTGTTTCTGAGATACCGCCCTGCCGTGATACACAGCCACACCGAGATGCCCGACCTTGCCGTATATTCGTTCTTCAAGATGTTCCCGACGCTGCTCAGAGGCTGCAAGGTGGTGCGCACAATACACAACACGCAGCTGTGGACAGGACTGAAAAAGACCGGGATGAAGGTGGAGAAATTCTTTATACGCAACAACTCAAACATAGCCATATCTGTAGCCGTGCGCGACAACTACACGGCAGAATATCATCAGACTGCACCTATTATATATAATGGTGTGGCTCCGTCGACGCAGAAACCGTTTGACGGAATTGTTGAAGGCAAGAAGAACATTCTGTTTGCCGGACGGCTCGAACCACAGAAAGGCATCGACGTGCTCGTGGAGATTATCTGCAGACTGAGCGGCGACGGCCGTTTCTTCTTCCACGTAGTGGGCGACGGCAGCATGCACGCCTTTGTGCAAAGCAAGCTCGGCGGACTGCCCAACGTGAGTCTGCGCGGCCCTATACACGGACTGCCGGCATATCTGTCATCGTTCGACTATCTGCTCATGCCGTCGGTGTTTGAAGGTCTGAGCATAATGTCGCTCGAGGCAAGCATGGAGGCACTGCCCGTGATAGCCAACAGCTGCCCCGGACTGCGCGACACCCTGCCCGACGACTGGCCGCTGAAGGTGAGCGGCAACAGCATCGACGCCTACATGCACATATTCAACGACATTGTGGCAAAGGAAGACAAAGACAAGTTAGGCCGCATCGCCCGCGACTTTGCCGCCGCAAAATTCGGCGTAAGACAGATGCAGACAAGCTACGAAAAGGTGTACGGCTGACCTGATGACGCCATGCAGGCCTCAACGCCTGCACCAACAGGCACATAACGCCCGGCAGGACGGCCCATGTTAAGCTACTTTTTACAAAGCCATGCGGCAAAAACATAAAAAAGCATTACCTTTGCATCAAACTGATTTACGCGGAAAAGATATGAAACGAATTACCGACATAGCCGAACTGCGCAAGGTGCAGACGGGCATACTCGACGACATACACAGATTCTGCACTGCCAACGGCATAATGTATTTTCTGTCGTGCGGCACTCTTATAGGAGCCGTGCGCCACAAGGGATACATACCATGGGACGACGACCTCGACCTGTATATGCCGAGAAAAGACTACGACAGATTTGTGAAACTCTATACTGACGCAGGCGGACGCTACCGCGTGCTCGACCCGAAGAAGGAGAAAAACTACTTCTACACATTTGCAAAGGTGGTAGACACACGCACGCTGCTCGTTGAGACAGAAACAGAAGGATACCAGATTGGCGTTTATGTAGACATATTCCCAGTAGACTACGTCAGCGACAACGAGGCCGAAAGGCACCGCATATTCAAGCGCAAGCGGCTGCTGTATAAGATAAGGCGATGCAAAATTTCAAAGAGAAACTATCTGAAGTCGGCACTGGCCTACTATTGCTACAAGATGCTGCCCGTAACCGTGGGCATGCTAAACGGCATGATTGAGCGCATGGTGGTAAGACGGGAGCCTACAAACACCGTTGCCAACATGACCGAAGCCGGGCCGTCGGTAAAGGGATGCATGCCGGCAAAGGACATAGAGGGCGACGTTGACATTGAGTTTGAGGGAAAAATGTATAAGACCATGGCAGGATATAAAGACTATCTGAGCCGCACCTACGGCGACTATATGAAGCTGCCGCCCGTGGACCAGCGCGTAACCCACAGCTTCGAGGCTTACTGGACCGACGGCAACGAGCCGAAAGACGGCGAATAGCATCAAGAAAAAGAAAAAACGATTTAGACACAATAGAAAAGAAAAGCCGGGCAATGGTCATTGTCCGGCTTTTCTTGTATTGTCGCAACTGACACCTGGTCATGAAATCTTGCTCATTCCCCACTCGTAAACCTTGTCAATAACCGGACAAGGTATATGTTTTTCTTTTGCCAGATTGCGTATTATGGCAAGTCCGTAGGGAAAGTCCTCGGTGAAATATCTGCTCGAAAAATCGGGAACATAGCCCCCGTCGACCTTCTTCATTGGCGACGGTATGCCCTTGAAGGCTTCTATGGAGCGCAGCTTTGCCGCAAGAGAGGCGGCGTCGGTGCTCTCGTAATATTCGAGCACGCCGGGAATGCATCCGGGCGAAACGGGAAGCACACGGAGCAGCAGGCTAAGCTCGTTGTCCATGGCGATATAAATGGCTGCCGCCTCTTCGGTCCATTCCTCATAGAACATGCTGTTGCGGCTGTAGACATCACCCGGCTTCCAGTCTTTCCACATGCTGTAAAGGCGCGAGGGATGGAGCAGCGGATTGCTGTTGGTGAGACTCACCTCATACATATTGTCAAGAAGAGTTACAGGAGTGGCCATGAGGCGCTCTATGTCGCTACGCAGCTGTTCGGGATGCTCCACGTTGTCCGTGCCCATGCTCAGCGACTTTTTATACCCAAGGAGCGACGCCCTGTGGCCATACTCCGAGGTGCGGGCTATGAAGGGCACGCGCTGAAAGCCGAAAAGAGGTGTGCCGGAAGGCAGCAGGCGCCTGGCATGGAAATAAAAGCCCGTGCTCGACACGATGCTGCCCACAACCGTGGAGGCAGAGAGATGCGGACATATTTCGCTGAGCGTAGACTCTATCGAAAAGCCGGGAAGGCAGAGCAGAACGATGTCGGCACCGGGCACCACCTCGGCGGCATCGGCCGACACGCAGGCCAGACGGCCCTCGAGCGTGCCACGGTCAGGAGTGTCGACAAGCAAGGTTTCGCCCCACTGAGCCGGGCGGCGCGTAAGTATTCTCACTTCATCGGTGCCGGCTGCGGCAATAAATCCGGCTGTTACATGTCCGAGGTTTCCACCTCCGCAGATACATATTTTCATGTCGTGCGTATTGTTGTGTTATTGTTTGTCTAAAGCCAGCAGTGCATCCACAAGCCTGTCGTTGTCGGCCGTGTCTCTCACTGATATCCTGACAAAGTTCTTGCCCTCAAGGAAGGTTTTAGTGTTGCAGTCTTTTATCATTATATTAAACTGCGCCAGGAGCTTCTTTGCCAGTTCGTGCGACGTGAACTTGCCAAGCACCTCACAGCAGAAATAGTTGGCCTGCGACGGCAGCACACGCATGTAAGACACTGTCTGCAAGCGCTTCATGAAACGTGCCCGTTCGCTAATAAACTTATGGCAGGCTTGGGTGTAGTCAGCCTGATATTTGTTGAATATCTGCATGTAGAACTCGGCAAACGAATTGATGTTCCAGATGCTTACATCCTTCTTCACACGGCTGATAAGCTGCTCGTCGGCAGACGCCATTATGCCAAGGCGAAGACCCGGCACACCGTATGACTTGGATATGCTCTTGATGACAACAAGGCGGGGATTGTCCTCGAGCGTTGAGTTGCGCAGCAGCGTGTTATGCTCAAAGTCATCGCTGAAGTCGACAAACGACTCGTCAACAACGAGCCTTATGCCCTGCCCGGCACACCAGCGGCTAAGGCGCAGTACATCGTCTGCCGGAATGAAGTTGCCTGAAGGATTGTCGGGATTGATAAGCAGAAGACTCTTTATGCCGCTGCCTTCGAAGAAACGCATAAGGTCGTCGGCGGTATAAGACAGGTCATTGTTGTCGGGATAAAACGCCACGATGTCGTCCTTACTGAGGCGGTGGGGATATTCCTCAAACGTAGGGAACACCACGCCCGTAAGTCCTTCCGACTGCTCCATGAGGCTCTTGATAAGCTCTGCCGCACCGTTGCCCACAACGACAAACTGCTGCCTGATGCCGAAATACTTGCCGGCCAGCAGCGAGTTGACATACATGCCCGACGGATATTCGCGCATGAGCGTGTCAAAGTTGGCCTTCATCTCCTCGGTTAGCTGCTCGGGCGGGAAGTAAGGGTTGACAAGATAGCAGAAGTCGAGCATCTTCGGGAAGCGCCAATGACCGCCGTAGCGGTAGTTATAGCGGCGCATCATCTCCTCGTCCTCGGCAAAGAGCGTCTCAGCAATGTCAAGGTCCTGCACGTCGTCAATCTCATACCATTTCTCGTTTCCAACAGGAAGCGCCTTAAGGTTAGAATTGTCGAGCAGCGTTATCACGCGCAGCACCTGCTCATAATATTCGTTGTTGCCCAAGGCCTTGCAGTAAGCATCGAGGAAAGGAACATACTGACGGCACGAAAACTCACGGCTGAACTTATAGATGTTTACCGTTTTATAGTAATCATCGACATCCTCAAACCTGAAAGCCTTCTTCGGGACAAAGTTCACGATATTGCGTTCCTTGTCTATCCTTACCATCGTTCCGTCCATCCACGACTCATATTTAGCCACAAGTGCAAGATTGGGATGCGGATCGTTCAATATCATGGGCAGCATGCGGTCGGAGAAAATAAGGTCGGACTCTATAAGCAGCGTATCATCCTGCTGCAGCTGCTCCTTGGCCAGCGAAAGCGAATAAATATTGTTTGTCTTGTTATATATAGGATTCTCCACATACTCTATGTTGAGCCTGCCGTCGTACCTGTTGCCTATATGGGCCTTTAGTTCACTGCCCTTATATCCCACAACGATAACCACGCGCCGCAAGTCAAGACGCGCAAGCTGTCCGAGCATACGGTCAATCAGTTTCACGCCGTTGACCTCTACCATACATTTAGTGTTGTTCTTGGTGTATTCGCCAAGTCTGCGCCCAAGTCCGGCCGCAAGGATTATTGCCTGCATAACAAATAGTCTTAAAAATTTGGATATCCGGCAGAAGTTTCAAGTGCCGCAGCACCATCAGACCCGCTTACATATTCAGCATGTAAACAACGCCTAAGCCCAAAGCTGCACATTCTGCCGCCACAATCTGATTATCTTTCTGTCGGCAAAGATAATGAAAGGTGAGAGCAAAGCAAAATAAAAAACATAGTTTTTTTACTTTTTGCTTAGCCGAACCGCATCTTATCTTATGAAAAGATAATGAAAGGTGAGAGCAAAGCAAAATAAAAAACACAGTTTTTTTTACTTTTTGCTTGGCCGAGCCGCATTTATTCTGCTGAAAAGGCATCAGGTTTTACGCTATGCGACGCCCATCGGTAGTTAAACTAAGTTAATTAAATATAATACAACACATTCAACGCCCTTCCCTGCGAACGAGTTATAATAAAAATATGTACCTTTGCAGTCCGATTATTAAGGGGATAACTCTTAGAACCCCGGAACGGAGTGTTAATAGTCGTACTTTTGGCCGAGTGCGACGGTTAGTGAATCGCCGTTCAAGCAATAATGAATTTAAAAACGTTTTTTAGTAGTAATTTTAAAATTAAAAATGAACACTTTAAGTTACAAAACTATTTCCGCAAATAAGGAAACAGCAAAGAAAGAGTGGGTTGTTATCGACGCCACAGACCAGGTAGTTGGCCGTCTTTGCTCTAAGGTTGCCAAGATTCTGCGTGGAAAGTACAAACCTAACTTCACTCCTCACGTAGACTGTGGTGACAATGTTATCATCATCAATGCCGCTAAGGTGGTATTCACTGGCAAGAAAGAAACCGACAAGGTGTACACCCGTTATACTGGTTATCCTGGCGGACAGCGTTTCAACACTCCTGCCGAGCTGCGCAAGCGCAAGGACGGTGCAGACAAGATTATCCGTCACGCAGTTAAAGGCATGCTGCCCAAAGGCCGTCTCGGACGTCATATCTTGAACAATCTTTATATATTCGATGGCACAGAGCACGATATGCAGGCTCAGCAGCCAAAAGCAATTGATATTAACCAGTATAAATAATTAAGCAATAATGGAAGTAGTTAATGCAATAGGTCGCCGTAAAAGTGCCGTGGCACGTGTTTACGTAAGCGAAGGTACAGGCAAAATTACAATAAACAAGAAAGACATTACAGAATATTTCCCATCAGCTATTCTGCAGTATGTTGTTAAGCAGCCTCTGCAGCTCCTTGACGTAGCTGAGAAATATGATATAAAGGTGAACCTCGATGGTGGTGGTTTCACAGGTCAGAGCCAGGCTCTGCGCCTCGCCATTGCACGCGCACTCGTTAAGATTAACGAGGAAGACAAGAAGAATCTGAAAGATCACGGATTCCTTACTCGTGACGCACGTGCCGTTGAGCGTAAGAAACCGGGTCGTCCGAAGGCTCGCCGTCGCTTCCAGTTCAGTAAGCGTTAATATCTGGCGGAAACTGTTCCTAAAGATAAAGGCATGCCTGTGGAAGCGTCGTCACAAGGCTTTATTTACCTTGTGTACGGCGAAGCCCCAAGTCTGCCGACTGAACATTGTTTAGCATCTAAACCGATAAGACCCGCCGCAACGGCGATAATCGGAAAGCGCTCATGGTCATGCCGCGGTGCTAATGCCGCAGTGCGGTTACCTGTCGGTTGGTTCTAACAAAACTAAAAAGAAAGTAAACAAAACAATTAAAAAGAAAAGAAAATGTCAAGAACAAATTTTGATATGTTATTGCAGGCTGGCTGCCACTTTGGCCACCTGAAACGTAAGTGGAATCCCGCAATGGCTCCTTATATCTTCATGGAGCGCAACGGCATCCACATCATCGACCTTCACAAGACTGTAGCCAAGATCGACGAGGCTGCAGACGCACTGAAGCAGATTGCCAAGTCAGGAAAGAAAATCCTGTTCGTTGCTACTAAAAAACAGACAAAGGACGTTGTAGCTGAGAAGGCTGCGTCTGTAAACATGCCTTACGTTATCGAGCGCTGGCCGGGCGGTATGCTCACCAACTTCCCGACAATCCGCAAGGCTGTTAAGAAGATGGCCAACATCGACAAACTGATGAACGACGGAACTTACTCAAATCTCTCTAAGCGTGAGATTCTGCAGATCACACGTCAGCGCGCTAAGCTCGAGAAGAACCTCGGCTCTATTGCTGACCTGACTCGTCTGCCTTCAGCTCTGTTCGTTATCGACGTTATGAAAGAGGCTATCGCAGTTAAAGAGGCTAACCGCCTGGGTATTCCTGTATTTGCAATCGTTGACACCAACTCTGATCCTAAGGATGTTGACTTCATGATTCCTGCTAACGACGACGCAAAAGACAGCGTTGAGGTTATCCTGAACGCTTGCTGCGCTGCTATCGCAGAGGGTCTTGAGGAGCGCAAGGTAGAGAAGGCTGACGAGAAAGCTGCAAAAGAGCAGGCTGAGGCTAACGCTATAGAGGACAAACCGAAGCGCGCACGCAAGGCTCGCAAGGATGCTCCTGCTAAAGAGGAAGAGGCTGCTAAGGCTGAAGAAACAGCTGAAGAGGCTCCCGCTGAGGCTTAATATCTGATTTTAACTAACTTAAAATAGAAAATACGAATTATGGCTGTATCAATAGCTGATATACAGAAAATCCGCAAGATGACCGGTGCCGGTCTTGCAGATTGCAAAAAAGCCCTCACAGACGCTGAAGGCGACTTTGACAAGGCAGTACAAATCATCCGTGAGAAGGGTCAGGCTATCGCTGCTAAACGTAGCGACCGCGAGACATCTAACGGCTGTGTACTCGTTAAGGCTGACAATGGTTTCTCTGCCATGATAGCCCTGAAGTGCGAGACCGACTTCGTTGCTAACGGTAAAGACTTCATCGCTCTGACACAGAGCATCCTTGATGCTGCCGTTGCTGCCAAGGCTAAGACTCTTGACGAAGTTAAGGCTCTGCCTCTGAACGGAAGCACTGTTCAGGACGAGGTTATCGCACGCTCTGGTATCACAGGCGAGAAGACCGAACTTGACGGATATCTCTATCTCGAAGGCGACAACGTGTCTGTTTATGACCACATGAACAAGCACTTGCTCTGCACAATGGTTCAGACTAACAAGCCGGCTGAAGAGCAGGCTCACGCTGTTGCTATGCAGGTAGCAGCTATGAACCCTGTTGCTCTCGACGAGGCAAGCGTTCCTCAGGAAGTTAAAGACACTGAGCTGACTGTTGCTATCGAGAAGACAAAAGAGGAGCAGATCAACAAGGCTGTAGAGGCTGCCCTGAAGAAGGCTGGCTTCAATCTCTACATCGCTGAGAACGAGGAGCACATCGCTGAGGGTATTGCTAAAGGCAACATCACAGAGGCTCAGGCTGAAGAGATACGCAAGATAAAGAAAGAAACAGCTGAGCAGAAGGCTGCCAACATGCCCGAGCAGATGGTTCAGAACATCGCTAAGGGCCGTATGGCTAAGTTCTACAAGGATTCTTGCCTGCTCAACCAGGAGTTCATCCAGGACAGCAAGCAGACTGTTGCTCAGTATCTGCAGGCTGCCGACAAGGAGCTCACAGTTGTTGCTTTCAAGCGTTTCACACTCCGTGCTGAATAATCCTTAAAGCAAAACAATAAACAAAAAGCTGTCTCAAACATTTTGGGGCAGTTTTTTTTATGCCTTGTTACATATACACGAAGACATGGAGAATAAATCAGGAATCCTGCCTATAAGTATATGCAATAAAAGTTTCTGAATAAGCTCATCACTCGTCACATCTGTCTTTAATAAACTGAATGATAGACACATACAGCGTGACGTGTTGCCTTGTTAAACTCGTCACACCGGTACAAGCCAGAAATTAGTTGAAGATAAGCCTGAAGATAGTCAGTCGGTTAGCCCTGTCGGTAACAAGAGAGATAAAGCCGTTGCTCACACGCATTATCTGTCTGGATATAGAAAGCCCTATGCCGCTGCCTTCTTTCTTTGTCGTGAAGAAAGGCACAAATATGTGAGAGGCCACATCGTCGGGTATCATCGGGCCGTCATCTATTACGTCTATCACCACGGTGTCGTTCTCGCCGGTGTAAGCCTTCATCCATATATGCCCACCGGCAGGTACTGCCTCGGCGGCATTTTTCAGCAGATTAGACACCACCCTGCTTATAAGTCCCTCATCGGCATATACAATAAGATCGCCCGGAAGCACGTCGGCCTCAACAGTGCAGCCGTCTTTAAGATACTGTCTGGCAAGACTCGCCATCCGCTCAAGAAACGGCTTAACGTAAAAGAGCGTAGGCTGCGGCGCAGGAACATGGGTAAATCGGCGGTAGTTCTCAACAAACCTGACCAGTTCCTTGCTCGTGCGGTTAATTACCGAAAGTCCCTCATGCTGTTCGCCTTCCGAATGGCGCAGCAGCGTATCACTGAGCGACACAATAGGCGTTACGGTATTCATGATTTCGTGAGTAAGCACACGTATAAGCTTAACCCACGAGTCGATTTCCTGATTGGCAAGCTCGCCCTTGATGTCGCTGAAGGCAACAATCCTCACACGGCGCCCTTTCAAAAATGTGTTGGTCTCGCGCGATGAGAAGTTTTTCATCGTCTCCTTTATCTGGTCGACGTGCGTTATCACCTCACGCTGCAGAAGTTTCTGTGCAGCACGGTTGTAGCGGAGCACCACCCCACGGCCTTCCTCAACCACGATAATGCCCGTGTCGACAGAATCAAGTATAAGTTCAAAGTATTTCTCTCGCTCCATCTGCTCGTCGCGCGCATGCATCAGTATGTCCTTCACCCGGTTCAGCGACCTGTTAAGCACTCTGTCGCCTGCCGCCTTGTCGCCCTCGGCAAAGCGGAAGCTATAGTCGCCGTTGTCGATAGCGTTGAAAAGGAAGGTTACCTTTCTGACTGTCGACCTGTAGCGCCGCCAGAAATACAGACAGCCTGCGGCCGCAACGACGGCAAACAGGAGCAGAAGAGCAACATCAAAGTCCATACTTCTTTATTTTGTTATACAATGTCTGGCGCGACACGCCAAGCCTCGACGCCACCTGCGACAGGTTGCCGTCACACTCGCGTATTGTCTTTTCTATCAGCCGGCTCTCCATCTCGCCTATTGTCTGCACGCCTTCCATAGGTTTCTCCGCAACAGACGCGCTGCCGCTTATGTCCTGCTCGCCTATCTCCCTGCCGTCGCTCAATATCACGGCCTTCTCTATTGCGTGCTGCAGTTCGCGGATGTTGCCATACCACGGCATATCCTTTATTTTCTGTTCGGCAGCCGGCGTAAGCTCCATTGCGGGCTTGTTATACATTGCCGCATACCTGTTGAGGAAGAGGCGTGCCAGCGCCGGAATGTCTTCTCTACGCTCACGGAGCGAGGGCAGATGCAGATGTATCGTGTTGATGCGGTAGAGCAAGTCCTCGCGAAACTCGCCCTTAGTCACCATATCGCTGAGGTCGCGGTTTGTGGCGCATATCAGTCTGACGTCGATAGGTATAGGCACACTGCCGCCCACGCGCACAATGCTGCGGCGCTGCAGGGCCGTCAGCAGCTTTGCCTGCAATGCGTAGCTCAGGTTGCCTATCTCGTCGAGAAACAGCGTGCCGCCTTCAGCCAGTTCAAACTTGCCTGCCTTGTCTGCCTTGGCGTCGGTGAATGCCCCTTTGACATGGCCGAACAGCTCGCTCTCAAACAGCGTCTCGCTCACGGCTCCCATGTCTATCGTCATCAGACTCTTGCCGCTACGGTGCGACAGACGGTGAATCTCGTTGGTCAGCACCTCCTTGCCCGTGCCGTTCTCGCCGGTTATCAGTATGTTGGCGTCGGTCGCTGCCACCTTAGTTACCATAAGTCTGAGTTCCTGCATGCACGGAGCCACACCCCAGTACATGCCGCTCTCGCCGCTGCCGGCATCAGAGCCGCCGGCCGACTTGCTGCACGCCTCCTTCAGCGTGGCTATCAGCTTGTCGTTGTCAAACGGCTTTACGATGAAGTCAGTGGCGCCCGCCTTAATCCCGCTCACGGCCAGTTCGATGTCGGCATACGCCGTAAACAGCACCACCTTGGCCTGCGGACGCATCTTCTTGATTTGTCCGAGCCAATAAAGTCCCTCGTTGCCGCTGTTTATTCCGCTCTGAAAGTTCATGTCGAGCAGCACCACGTCGGGCTTGTCCTCACGCAGGTGCGCCGGAATATTGTTCGGATTGGCTATGGCGACAATATGCTCAAAGGTGTTCTCGAGCAGCATCTTCACGGTGGTCAGGATGTTGCGGTTGTCGTCTACAATAAGTATTGTTCCCTGTTTCATTTCAATGCAAAGATAGGTTGTATAACCGACAAAAGCAAGAGTGTGTAAAGTTTTTGGACACTAAATTTTCAGATATTCACAAATAATATTACTATATGCCACCTTCATGCCCCATCACACGCACAGCCATACGGCTCGCGGCACGGCTAAAAGCAGCAAGACAGCCTGCATAAAGCCATTTTCCGGCCTCAACCGTGTCTGTTGTCTAATTTTTATACGCCAGTGTCTAATTTTTGGACACTCACAAAAACACGGATTTGCAGTATCTACCTGATATACTGCAACATAGGTATTTTGGCACGGTTTTGGCAATGATAATGGTGTATGAATATGAAAATTGCCATAATTACTCTCGCACTTGCCGCCCCTGGGGCTGCCGGCGCACAACAGGAATGGTCGCTCGACCGCTGCGTCAGCTATGCCATTGAGCATGCTACCGAAGTGGGACGCGAGCGCATAGAGCAGAAACAGGCCCTGACGGAATACCGCACCTCGCTGCTCGACTTCCTGCCAAGCGTCTCGGCCCAGGTGAGCGGACAGTACAACTGGGGACGAAACATCGACCCGGAGACCAACACATATAACAATGTTACTACATTCAACAACGGATATCAGATAAGTGCGTCGCTGCCCGTGGTTGACTGGGGGCACACATGGAACGCGTTCCGCAAGGCCCGCATAACCAAGAACACGGCTGCCACGGCGCTGCAGAAGGCTAAGGACGACAAGGCCATAGACGTGATGCAGAAGTTTGTCGACGCCGTGTATGCCATCAAGTCGATAGAACTTACCGACAGAAAGCTTGCCGACTCGAAGGCTCTGCTGGCAAAGACGCGCAGACTGTACGAACTGGGCGAGAAGAGCCGGCCGGACGTGGTGCAGATGGAGAGTCAGGTGGCTGAGGACGACTACAACCTGCTGCACCAGAAGAACCTGGCACGCACCGCCCTTATTGCCCTGAAGACGGCTATGAACTATCCTGCCGCCGACTCGCTCAGCCCCGACTGCTCGATGGCTGCGCTTACGTCGCAGATGCCCTCAAGTCTCACGGTGGACAGCATGGCGCTGAGCGGCAAGCCCGACATAATAATGGCAGAAGCCAACGTCGAGAAGGCAAGACTCGAATGGAAAATAAGACGTGCCGACCTGCTGCCGCAGCTGTCGCTGGGTGCCGGCGTATCAACCAACTACTACATAAATCTCTCTCAACATCAGGACAGACTGCCGTTCAGGTCGCAGTTTCGCAACAACTTGGGCGAGTATGTCTACCTTACACTGTCTATCCCCATCTTCTCTCCTTCCACATGGAGCTCGGTAAAGCGTGCCAAGGCCGACTATCAGCTCGCCATGCTCGACGCACAGGACGCGCGGCGCAAGCTGAACGACGCCGCCCTGCAGGCCGTAACCGACTATGAGGGCTACCAGAAGGAAGTGAGACAGATGGAGAAGAAGGTGGCTGCCGACTCGCTGGCCTACCGCCTGTCTTACCGCAAATATGAGGAAGGCATGCTCTCTACGTTCGACATACACGAGGCGGCACAGACTTATCTCGAAAGCAGCATAACGCTGCTGCAGCTGAGAATGCTGCTCGCCATAAGGCAGAAACTCGTAAGATACTACATAAACAACGAACCGCTATGGACATTAAACTGAAACAGAAGAAATACTGGATTCCCAAAAAATACTGGCTGTGGGCCGGCGGAGGCGCACTTATAATAGTGCTGCTGATATGGCTCGCCACGATGAACTTCACGTCGACGCTGCGTGTAGACCGCCGCGGCCTCAGCATAGGCAAGGTAAGCAAGGCACAGTTTGACGACTACGTGAGCGTAGACGGCAGCGTGGTGCCCATACAGGTGGTGCAGATATCGTCGGAAGAAGGCGGCGTGGTGCTCGAAAAGGTGAAGGAGGAAGGCACACACGTGAGCAAGGGCGACGTTATAATACGCCTCAACAACTCTAACCTCGACCTCGAGATACTCAACGCAGAGAGCGAACTGGCTGAGAAGCAGAACATGCTGCGCAGCACGCGCCTGTCGATGGAGCAGGACCGGCTTAACAACAGCAACGAGGCACTGCAGCTGAGCATGGACGTAAAGACAAAGCGCAGGGCATACAACCACCAGGCGGCGCTGCAGAAGGAGGAGCTTAACTCGCGCGAAGACTATCTGAAGGCTAAGGAGGAATATGAGCTGGCGGTGCAGAAGGAGAAGCTGATAAGGCAGCGGCTCAAAAAGACCAACGAGCTTAACCGCTCGCAGGTGGAGCAGATGGCTTCAGACCTGGCGTCGATGCGCAAGAACGTTGAGTTGGTGCGCGAGCGCAAGGCAAGGCTCAACGTGCGCTCTACAATAGACGGCGAGATTGGTCTGCTGGACGTAGAACTGGGCCAGAGCATATCGCCGGGACAGAAGATAGGCGTCATCAACGACCTGAGCGACTACAAGGTGGAGGCACAGGTGGACGAGCACTACATCGACCGCGTGCATGCCGGACTGTCGGCCACATTCGAGCAGAACGGCAAGACATACCGCCTGACCGTGCGCAAGGTGTATCCGGAGGTGCGCGAAGGTCGCTTCAAGATAGACTTCACCTTCAGCGGCTCGCGTCCGAAGAACATACGCACGGGACAGACCTACTATGTCGACCTGCAACTTGGCGAGTCGAAAAAGGCAATAATCATACCCAAAGGCACGTTTTACAGCGTGACGGGAGGCTCGTGGATATTCGTTCTCGACAAAGACGGTCGCAAGGCATACAGGCGCAAGATACGCATAGGGCGGCAGAATCCGCAATATTATGAGGTGCTTGAGGGCCTCGAACCAGGCGAGCAGGTGATAGTGAGCGGATATGAGGGCTATAAGAACAACGAAATACTCGTGCTCGAATAATCACGCCAAACCTGAGATGCCGGCAGAATGAGCCGTGTCTGACATCGGAAAAGATACATTACGGCAACCGTCAGATGTAAATATATTTCGCGTTGGCAACAGTGCCGCAAGACAACAGCCGCAAAGGCGTAATGCAAAAGGTGGCCTTTCGCACTGCAAAACATGGTCTTTCAGGCTGTAAAAAGGCACCTTTCAGAGGCTAAAAGACGGTCTTTTGCAATGCCTCACATAACCTTTTGATTATCAATCGGTTATAAGTCAACAAACCAAATGCGGCAAACAGCACAGAAAAGGGCTGCAAGGCGCACGAAAAATGAAACATAATAACAGCATAAAATATGAGCAACTTTAACCTTAAAAGCTATTTCACGTTCCTTTCGAGGAACAAGACATACACGGCTGTGAACGTGTTCGGACTGGCCGTAAGCCTGACATTCGTCATCATCATCGGACTGTACACGTGGCAGGAGTTCTATATCGACCGCCAGCACAGCAAGGCAAAGCGCATTTACAACATAGGCCTCAACATGGACGACGGCACATGGCGAACAGCCAACTGCCACCACGCCGTGCTGCGATACCTGCGCTCACGGTATCCTGAAATAGAACAGACGTGCGGCTTCACAGCAGGAAGTCTGAAACTGAAAGATAACGGCAACTTTGTCAATCTAAATGTTCTCGAGGCAGACTCGACGTTCTTCTCAATGTTCGACTTCCCCTTACTGCAGGGCAATCGCACAAACTGCCTCAAACAAAAGGGCAATATCGTGCTGACGGAGAGTGCCGCACGCCGTCTGTTCGGCAACACTGCGGTAATAGGCCGCACGCTGACAACAGCCGAAAACAATCATTTCCGTGTTACAGGCGTGGTTAAAGACTTCGACAACACCATAATAGACAAGGATATACAGGGCGTAATCGACTTCTCATACACCACCAATATGGCAAACATGGACGAAAATTTTCCGCACATGGTCAACATAACCGGTGCGGCATCGTTCGTGCAGGTGCGTGAGGGCTGCGACTTCGCCGCAAAGCAGAAAGACGTGGACGCCTACTTCCAGACATTCTGGGAAGATAACCACCCTATCATAACACGCCTCGACAAACTGTATTTTTCAGGTCTTGATGCCTTTCTTATGCAAATGGGTAATCTTACATTGGTAAAGATACTGCTCGCCGTGGGCATTGCGATACTTCTATTTTCCATAATGAACTACGTCAACCTGACCGTGGCACAGAGCGGATACAGGGCACGCGAAATGGCCACCCGCCGCCTCTTCGGCTGCACCAGGGGCACCGTCGGCGTAAACATGTTCACCGAATCGTTGACTATGTGCGTCATCTCCATGCTCATAGCCGTGACGTTGGCCTGTGCGTGTGCGCCATACGCAAGCCAGCTGCTTGACACAAAGCTCGACCTCAGCCTGCTTGCAAGTCCGCTTACTGTCGGCATCATGGCGGCTTTCATCCTGTTGGTGAGCCTCGCCTCAGGTGTGCTTCCGGCAACAATACTGTCAAGGGTGAAGCCCATCGAGGTGGTGCGCGGCACGTTCCGCACACACACCAAGATGATATTCTCGCGCGTTTTCATAACGGTGCAGAACATTATAACCATAACCATGCTGGCATGCGCCATGATAATGTCGATGCAGATGCTGCATCTTACAAAGGCACCGCTGGGCTTCAACACCGAGAACATTATCTGCATAGAATATCCCGACAACTACTCCAGCCGGAATTCAGGCGAATTTGAAGACCGTCTGCGCTCGTTGCCGTTCGTCAAGGCAGTGGCTCCGTCATGCGGAACTCCGGCTACAGGCGGCAACAACAACACTGTAACGTTTGACGGGGAGAAACGCGAATGGTCGTTCCAGTTCATCAGCGGCACACCCGAAATGATGAAGATATACGGCCTTACGCTGAAAAACGACCTGCACGCCAAAGGCGACAGCATTGTATATCTTAACGACATGGCGATGAAGGCATTGCAGATGAAACCCACGGACAGACACCTTAGCAGCCGATACGAACAGATAAGGTATGGGTATTTCCGCAAGAATGCTGAATTCGGCGGCGTGCTCAACGAATTGCGCATACGCAACATTCTCGAAGAGCAGCACCCCCTGCTCGTACAGGCGTGCAACAACATACAGAATCCGTGGAACATCTCAATCCTCGTCAGCGGCGACCCCGTGGAGGCATATGCCAAGATAAAGGATGTATACAAGGAAGTGTTCCACGAAGACATCGACGAGTCCGCTTCGCCGTTCGTAGACAAGTATGTGCAGGCACGCTTCAAGCAGGAGTTGCGCACAACCAAAATCGTGTCGCTCTTCGCCTTCATAGCCATCATAATCTCGCTGCTCGGACTTGTGGCAATGTCTACATACTTCATACAGCAGCGCGCAAGAGAGATTGCCGTGCGCAAGGTGTTCGGCTCTACCGGCAACCAAATACGCCTGCGGCTGATACGCACGTTCATGCTCTACGTTGGCATCGCATTTGTCATAGCCGTGCCGATAGTGGTTCATTTCATGTCGAAATGGATCGAGCAATACAGCTACCGCATCGTATGGTGGCCGTGGATTGTTGCGGCAGGAGTAATCGTTATGCTTATAAGTCTGGCTGCCGTGGCTGTGCAGAGCTGGATGGCGAGCAACGAAAACCCCGTGAAGAACATCAGGCAGGAGTAAGAGTCACGGAAAGAACATCGTGAAAAAAAGCTTCGCCATGACCGGGAAACTCTGAAAAATGAACGGACAAGTATAAAATTTGTGTAACATAACAGATACAGGATATGAGCAACTTCAACCTTAAAAGCTATTTCACGTTCCTCTCGAGGAACAAGACATACACGGCTGTGAACGTATTCGGACTGGCCGTAAGCCTGACATTCGTCATCATCATCGGACTGTACACTTGGCAGGAGACAAGCATCGACCGCCAGCACAGCAAGGCAGACAGAATATATAACATAGGACTTGAGTTTATGGATGACAGCAGCCGGGTGATGGGTTGCCACCACGCGTCGCTGCGTAACCTGCGCATGCACTATCCGGAGATTGAAAACACATGCGGCATGGTGACAGGAAGCATAAAGGTCAGAGACCGCGACGATGTTCTGAACGTGAACACTATCAACACCGACTCGACGTTCTTCTCTATGTTCGACTTCAAGCTGCTGCGCGGCGACCGTGCCACCTGCCTTAGCAACAAGGGCAACATTGTGGTTACAGAACAGTTTGCGCACCGGTATTTCGGCACAGACGACGTACTGGGACGCACCATAATGACCACCGACTCGCTGCACTTCAGGGTTACGGGAGTGGTGCAAAACTTCGACAATACGATAATATCAAAGAACACAGATGCGCTTGTTGACTTTGCTTATGCCGAACGTGAAGGTGAAGGAAACATGGACAAATACTTTCCGGGACAGATAAACGTAACCAACTGTGCCTGCTTCGTGCAGGTGCGCGAAGGCTGCGACCTGATGCAGAAAGAAGCCGACATACAAAAGTTCTGGCCTACATTCTGGCCCTATGAGCCGGCAATGCCCCTACGGCCGTTCCTGACACCGCTCAACAAACTCTACTTCAACGACACGCCGGAGGTAAACGTCATGCAGTTTGGCAATATTAACATGGTAAGAATCCTGCTTGCCGTTGGACTGGTGATTCTGCTGTTCTCAATCATGAACTACATCAACCTGACCGTGGCGCAGTGCGGCTACCGCGCAAGAGAGATGGCCACGCGCCGCCTCTTCGGATGCAGCAGGGCCGGCATCAGCACCAACATGTTCAGCGAGTCGCTCACCATGTGTGCCTTTTCATGCATTATAGCCGCTGCAATGACCACCGCCACAGCCGGATTCGCAGGCCGCATAATCGGCAAGGACATAGACACAGGAATACTGGCCACACCATGGGCCATAGCCGCAATAGTGCTGTTTGTCGTTGCTGTAAGCCTGCTGGCAGGCATCATTCCGGCCACTGTGCTGTCAAGGGTAAAACCGATTGAGGTGGTGAGAGGTACGCTGACAAAACACACAAAGATGATTTTCTCGCGCATCTTCATAACAACCGAAAACCTGATTACGATAGTGCTGCTGTCGTGTGCACTTATAATGTCTATACAGATGCGGCATCTGCTGAATGCTCCGGTAGGATACAACAGGGAAAACATAATAAGCCTATTTGATCCGTGGAAGTTCAACGGCAACGACCTCACCGTATTTCTAGACAAAGTGCGCGAGCTGCCGTGTACAGAAAAAGCCACAGCCACCTGTGGATGTGCCGTATATGGAGGAAACAATACCGGAATAACTTTTGAAGGAGACAAGGCGCAGACGACCGTACACATATTCAACGTAACGCCGGAATTTATGGAGATATACGGCATAACGCCCAAAAACGGCAGTAAGATACAGTCGGGCAACACGCTGTATCTTAACGACCAGGCCCTGGAACTGCTGCACATGAAACCTACGGACACACACCTCAGCCGCAGATACAAAAGTACAAACTCCAACATGCTGCCTGCCGACGTAAGATACGGAGGAGTGATAAACAATTTTCATACGACAAATATTATGCAGCCGATAAGTCCGTATTTCATCTTCGTAAACGACAAGATTGAATATCCCTGGTATGTAACGATAAAGGTGAAAGGCGACATCGTTGACGCACTAAACGAAGTGAAGAAGGTTTATAAAGAAGTGTTTAAGGAAGAAATAAACGACAGCAGGCCTATGACTGTAACCGGCCAGATAGCAGAACTTTTTGAAAAAGACATCCGCACGTCTAAAATCGTGTCGCTCTTCGCCTTCATAGCCATCATAATCTCGCTGCTCGGACTTGTGGCAATGTCTACATACTTCATACAGCAGCGCGCAAGAGAGATTGCCGTGCGCAAGGTGTTCGGCTCTACCGGCAACCAAATACGCCTGCGGCTGATACGCACGTTCATGCTCTACGTTGGCATCGCATTTGTCATAGCCGTGCCGATAGTGGTTCATTTCATGTCGAAATGGATCGAGCAATACAGCTACCGCATCGTATGGTGGCCGTGGATTGTTGCGGCAGGAGTAATCGTTATGCTTATAAGTCGGCGGCAGGCGCAATCGTTATGCTTGTCAGCTTGGCTGCCGTGGCAGTGCAGAGCTGGATGGCGAGCAACGAGACCCCCGTGAAGAACATCAGGCAGGAATAAATCTCTACAACTGAAGACGATGCCTCTGGCAAATGTCCACATGGGCAAGACAGCCGCATAAGGCATAGGAAAAATAATATTTGTAATGTATATACGAAAACAGCAATGAGCAACTTCAACCTTAGAAGCTATTTCACGTTTCTCTCAAGGAACAAAATATACACGGCAGTGAATGTGTTCGGACTGGCCGTAAGCCTGACATTTGTCATCATCATCGGACTGTACACATGGCAGGAGACAAGCATCAACCGGCAGCACAGCAAGGCAAAGCGCATATACAACATAGGACTGATGTCCGACGACAGCATCGGTACGGCCAACTGTCACCATATAGTCCAAAGATACTTGCGTGACAGATATCCTGAAATAGAAAAGACATGCGGCTTCACAACCGAAAACATGAAGCTGAAAGACAGGGACAACTTTGTCAACATAAATGTAATGGAGACCGACTCGACATTCTTCGACATGTTCGACTTCCCCCTGCTCTATGGCAACCGCGCCACTTGTCTCATGCAGAAAGGTAACATTGTGCTGACGGAGAGCTTGGCGCTCCGCATGTTCGGAACGGCAAATGCCGTTGGCCGTGACATAACAACCGCCGACAACACCCACTTTCGCGTTTCCGGAGTGGTGGCAGACTTTGACAACACCATCATAGATAAAGACATTGACGCAATAGTCGACTTCTCTTTCTGCAAGAACCTTGCAAACAAGGATGAGTATTTCTATCAGTTTGCAAACTACCTTATGTGCTCGGTTTTCATACAGGTACACGAAAACTGCGACTTCATGGCTAAACGGAATGAAGTGAAAACGTATCTGCATGAGACCGTCAAAGACTGGCATCCCACGATAACGCGCCTTGACAAACTGTATTTCTCCGGACTCAACGCCTATTCAGGACTACATCTCGGCAACCTTATGCTGGTAAAAATTCTGTTCGCCGTGGGACTCGTTACGCTGCTTTTCTCCATTATCAACTACATAAACCTGACCGTTGCACAAAGCGGTTACCGCGCAAGAGAGATGGCTACACGCAGGCTCTTCGGGTGCAGCAAGAGCAGAGTGGCAGTCAACTTGTTCATAGAATCGCTCGTGATGTGCGCCATTTCGCTGCTTATCGCCGTTATGCTGGTACATATAGCCGCCCCTTATGCTGGCCGGTTGCTCGACACAAAGCTCAACCTGTCTTTGCTCATACACCCATATTGCATTGGTCTGACGGCTGTTGTCGTCATTGCGGTGAGCATCATTGCCGGCATACTTCCTGCCACAATACTGTCACGGGTGAAGCCTATCGAGGTTGTGCGCGGAACATTCCGCACGCAGACAAAGATGATTTTCTCGCGCATCTTCATAACCATACAGAACATCATAACCATAACCATGCTGGCATGCACCTTTATTATGGTCTGCCAGATGCTTCATCTGACGAAAGCTCCGCTTGGCTTCAACACGAAGAACATAATAGCCTTAAAGCTTAACTACACAACGGACAACGACCTTACCAACGAGTTTATCAACCGTCTGCGCACTCTTCCGCCGGTAAAGGCTGTGGCCCCGTCTAACGGAACCCCGGCTGACGGAGGCAACGACCCGTCTGTGCAATTTGAAGGGGACAAGGACATAAGCCGCTTCAACTTCATAACAGGCACGCCTGAAATGATGAAGATATACGGCATAAAGATGAAAAACGACTTCAACCTGAAAGGTGACAGCATAATTTACATGAACGACCAAGCCCTGAAATATCTGCATATGAAACCAAACTCAACGCATATGAGCGAAAGGTTTGACAGTTTCGTGCTGACATACTTTGCAAAAAGCGCAAGATACGGGGGCGTAATCAACGACTTCCACGTGCGCGACATATGCAACAACACGAAAGGCATAATATTGCTGACGTGCAGGAACATTAAGCAACCCCTCAACATATCAATACTCGTAGAGGGCGACCCAATGGAGGCATACGCCCGGATAAAGGAGATATATAAAGAGGTGTTTCATGAGGAAGTGGACGAAAGCACACCGCCGTTTGTAGACAAACAGATAGAGAAACGCTTCGAGCAGGAAATCCGCACGTCTAAAATCGTATCGCTCTTCGCCTTCATTGCCATCATAATCTCGCTGCTCGGACTTGTGGCTATGTCGACATACTTCATACAGCAGCGCGCAAGGGAGATTGCCGTGCGCAAGGTGTTCGGTTCTACGGGCAACCAGATTCGCGTAAGACTGATACGCACGTTCATGCTATACGTGGGCATCGCATTTGTCATAGCCGTGCCGATAGTCGTTCATTTCATGTCGAAATGGATTGAACAATACAGCTACCGCATAGTATGGTGGCCGTGGATTGTGGCGGCAGGAGTAATCGTTATGCTTATCAGCTTGGCTGCCGTGGCTGTGCAGAGCTGGATGGCGAGCAACGAAAACCCCGTGAAGAACATCAGGCAGGAATAGACCGGACACCGTAAGACAAGGCTGCGGCAAGCAGACAACAAGAAAAATCATTAAACAACATATCAGAAGATGAACAACATAACGCAAGCATTAAAGAACCTGACACGCCGTGGACAGCACAACATAATAAAGATATTGTGCCTCGGCATTGGCTTTGCACTGGCGTCGGTGCTGATAGCGAAACTATGGTATGAGCACGAATACGACACGTGCTACCCCGACCATGACCGCATCTACCGCATAAGCGAAAAGATAAGCCGGGGCTCTGATCCGGAAGCTACATACGGCAACACGCCCGGAGGCATAGCCACGACGCTGAAAAAATATATTCCCGAGATTGAAACGGCAACAAGAATAAACCCTGCATGCAATGATGAGGAAATGAAGATAAACGGAGAACGACGCGTAAAAGGTAACATATACGTTGTTGACTCGTGTTTCTTCAAAATGTTCCCGACCAGGATTTTGGAGGGCAACGCCGACGAGGTGCTGGCAAAGCCGTATTACTGTCTTGTGTCACGGACTATGGCTGAGCGCATGGGCGGCAACGTGATAGGACGCAAGCTGGAGCTTACTTCTATTCCGGGACTGACGATGACCATAGGCGCAGTATACGAAGACTATCCGTGGAACTCTTCTTTTCACGACTATGACGTGATGCTCTCAATGACAACACAGCGCAGCTTCAGCTACGACGGACAGGACAACCTGGCGGGCAACGACCGCTACTACTCGTTCATAAAGGTGAGCAAGGGATGCCATCCTGAGCAGGGCGACTTTGACAATAAGGTGAACGAAATAGTAAGCAAATTTCTTGCCCTACTTGAAAAGGAAGAGATAAAATTCTCGCTGAAGTTCACTCCCATATCAAAATATCACCAAGAGGACAGCTACTTCAGGCAGACATTCCTCATGATGATGATATTAGCGGCGGTGATTCTCGCGGCAAGCGTGCTCAACTATCTGCTGATTGTGATTGGCAACACGGTTACGAGAGGACGCGAAATGGCCGTAAGAAAATGCTACGGAGCCATGCCGCGTAACATATTAGGCATAACCATGGCCGAAACCCTGCTGCATATCGTGCTGGCAATGATGCTGGCCGCAGCACTGATATACGCCTGCAAAGGCTCGATAGAGACGCTGCTGTCGACCCCGGTCAGCTCACTTTTCACCGGCAAGGGCACACTGTTCCTCACAGCATTGCTGATAGTGGTGTTCATCGTTAGCGCCCTGCTGCCGGGCAGGATATACAATGCCGTGCCCGTAACAACGGCGTTCCGCAACTTCACCGAGAGCCGCAGGCGCTGGAAGATAGCACTGCTGGCGGTGCAGTTTTTATTCGTCAGTTTTCTGGTATGCCTGCTGCTGATAGTCAACAGCCAATATTCCAAGCTCACAGACTTCGACCTCGGCTACTCTTATGACCGCCTCGCGATAGTCAACGTAAACCAAATAAAGGGCGAAAAGCGCAGCGCCATGGTTACAGAACTAAGCAAAATGCCAGAGATTGAGGCATGGACGGCAGTAACATCTCCCTTGTTTTCAAACGGCGGCGGCAACAACATAGTTGACCCGGAAACCGGTGAGGAGATGTTTAACGCCACCGACCTGTATATGGCAGGCGACAACTATCTCGACATGTTGGACATAAAGCTCAGACAGGGACGCGGATTCAACGCCAACAGCGACAGTCTGAAGGAGATGATGGTAAGCCCTGACTTCGCCCAGAAGCTGAAGAACGAGAAGAAATGGAAAGACGTGATTGGGCGTAAGATTCTGATAACGGAACACAGCCAAACGGGCAAAGACCTGTTCACCATAGTAGGAATATATGATAATTTTCACGCCAATACGGCGCTCGACGATGACGACCGCCCCACGATGATGTTCCACTCAGACCCTTACGGCAGCTACATCAGCTATTTTCTGCTGAAGTTTCACGACCTTACGGCAGACAATATGCAGGCGGTGCAACAGCGGCTGCAGAGGCTTTATCCTGACGAAACAATCATCGTGGACAGCTATGCACGGCAGCTGGACACATGGTATGACAGCGTAAAGCATTTCCGCTCGGCTGTCATGACGGCAGGAATATGTGCGTTGCTTATAGCTCTGATGGGACTCATAGGATATGTGAACGACGAAATGCAGAGGCGAAGCAAGGAAATAGCCATACGCAAGGTGAACGGTGCAACCGCCATAAGCGTGCTGCGCATGGTGCTGGGCAACGTGCTGCTGACGGCCGTTCCGTCGGCAATAGCAGGGGCTATTCTTGCCGGGATTGTGGCAGGCAAATGGCTTGAGGACTTCAGCGTGAGGACAAACATGAGCCCGTGGCTCTTTGTGGCAGGCATATTGGCAGTGGTGGCGGTTATAGCCGCGACCGTGGCCGCCAATGCTTACCGCACGGCAAACAGCAATCCTGTAAAATACCTGAAGAACGAATAAGCACTTAACGCCTGAAAAGCAGGCATTGAAGAAAATATAGAAACAATAAAACTAACCGAGCTCACGAATACGGCGAAAGCCGTGAGGGGGCATAAAATAGAACAGAATATGATAAAGGTAGAAAATCTTAGCAAGTCGTTCCGCACGGAAGAGGTGGAGACTATAGCGCTTGACAACGTAACGTTCAACGTGGAAGACGGTGAGTTTGTGGCAATAATGGGTCCTTCGGGATGCGGCAAGTCTACGCTGCTGAACATTCTCGGACTGCTGGACAACCCTACTTCGGGCCAATACTGGCTCGACGGCCAGGAGGTGTCGCTGCTGAAGGAAAAAGACCGCACGGGCATACGCAAGGGACAGATAGGCTTTGTGTTCCAGAGCTTCAACCTCATTGACGAACTTAACGTGGAGGAGAACATCGAGCTGCCCCTGACATATCTGAAGGTAGGTAAGGCTGAAAGAAAACAGAAGGTGCAGGAGGTGATGAAACGCATGGGCATAACTCATCGTGCAAAGCACTTTCCGCATCAGCTCTCGGGCGGTCAGCAGCAGAGAGTAGCAATAGCCCGCGCCGTGGTGTTCGGCCCCAAGCTGATTCTGGCGGATGAGCCTACGGGTAACCTCGACTCTAAGAACGGCGCCGAGGTGATGCGCCTGCTGACAGAACTGAATCAGGACGGCACGGCAATAGTGATGGTTACGCACAACGAGCACGACGCGCAGATAGCCCACAGAACGATACACCTGTTTGACGGAAAAATCGTTGGATAGTGTGCCTGATGGTATTGTCATGACCATGACGCCACAAAGGCTCAGGCAACAGCATCAGACCAGCAACACAAAAGACGTCCTTCTGCAGTGCAAAAGGCATGCTTTCACGCTGTGAAACGTGCCCTTTTGCAACATGAAAGGACGTCTTTTGCATAAGCAGAAAACACGGAACGCCATAGGGAAAGGACTCTTTAAAGGCAACCAAATTTAGGGAAGTACACTGTAAACAATTTAGGTTTATTTTTTTGCGAAGAAACTCGTCACTCGTCACATTGCGACATAACGTCCTGAATTCCAGATCGTTGCGGTGTGACGAGTTGCCGTTGCAACTCATCACACAGAGTAAGCCCAAAGCAGGAAAATACATAAAATTGCTCCGATGTGATGAGTTGAAAATCCAACTCATCACACATTAACAGTCTAACTGTCAGCAACTTACGCACGGATGTGACGAGTGATGAGTTTTTTCAAAAAACTTTTTACGGCTTATTTACGGCGGACAGCTTGTCGGCAAACTGCCGAATACAATAATCGCCCACTACAGACAGGTCATTATAAGGACCAATAAAACCATGCTTTTAACCAAGCAACACGCTGGCGTATAAAAGAGAAACACAAGCAAAACATGCATAACAGACATCAGAATTTTGCGTTCAATGCTCACGGCTGACCATCGTGCGCAAAATCGTCAACGTGTGATTAATCTTAATCATACATGTTCTGAATCTTCAATAAAAAAACAAGCTGCCTCATAAAATAAATGAGACAGCCTGCGAAATTGTCAGTTATATATAAAATTGCAGTAATTATTTTACAACAACCTTCTTGCCGTTCATGATATAAACGCCCTTCTTAACACCTGTAAGAACAGTTGCAGCAGGAGCCTCCTTAACGAGGATACCGTCGATTGTGTAAAGCTTAACAACGGCATTGGCATCGTCACCAAGAACAGAATCTATACCTGTAGGATCAGTGTTGAATTTACCTGTGATCTCAACGCTGTCGCCATTGCTGAGCATTCCACCTTCTACAGTCAATGTAACCTCACGGTCCTTGCTTACACCGGCAAGTGGAATATGGCTTACATAACCCGCATAAGATTTATCATAAGCAAACGGAACATCCTCTGCCTTGAATTCCTTTGTCTGGAGTGTACCGCGGTTGTTGAGCCACTGCAACAGAACCTTGTCGAAAGTAAGAACACCAACTTCCTCCGGCAACCAGATTATGATCTCGCTGCAATCAGCCAGAGAGCTGCCTTCAGTAGGCAAGAAGTCATAATAAAAAGATATTTCCTGCTTCTTCAGAGGATAAGTAACAACGATGCCACTTGTTCCGGCAGAAGCGTTGTTTGTGAGAATAGCACGTCCGTCTGCAGTTGTAAGGCCCTTGATGTTCATTGTTTTCACAGTCTGCACTTCACCGTTTCTTGAAGTCTCTACTGTCTCTGGGAAGCGGTAACCGCGGATATCAACAACAACAGTCTTGCCTTCGATAGTAAAATCAGGATTAAATGAGCCCATAGAACCAGCCTCTGAATCGCCATAAGACAAGTCTATAGTTACCTTGCTCTTATCAGTATTAAGTTCGTCTGTGAAAGTAAATGTCAGCAAGCCTTCTTTTCCTGTTTCAGGATAATATGTGTAAAGAGTTGTACCCTGTGCCGGATCTATAGAAACCAGCTCACCGGGCATTTCGCCCATAATCAGTGTAACAGAATAGTTTCCGTCCTCACCATAAATCACGCTCTCGTCGTTAGCATCGCAAATACCTTCAAGAGTGATTTTAAACTTATCACCAACCTCAAGTTTACCGTCTTCCGCCATCTCACGGATAAACTTGCTCAACTCGATACTATAGAAATACTGAGTAGTATAGGTACCATTGATATATGCTGCGGGAATCTCTTCCTTTGTTTTAAATACGCCGTCAGCCTCCTCACCATACTCAATCCAGTTGTGGGCTATGTTAACAGTACGGTCAAAAGCTAATTCAAGGTTTGAGCCAGAAACTGTATAGGTATCACCATCCGAAAAGTTAGATGTCAATGTGATAGGCATGCCTTCTCCGTTACCATAATAAATTGTAACATCTATTGAAGGCTCAGTAATCATACTGGTTGAGAAATAATAAGTTTTTCCTTCCTCAACCTCACTACTGAAGATTTTGTGACCTTCAGCGTCATAGCTTATAGAAAGGTTGTTGCCCTCTTCACCCATGGCATTACATTCAAACATCATAATGCCAAAATATCCGACATTAAAGTGGATGGTGTTGCTCTCAATAGCCTTCAGCTGTAAATAGTTTGCACCTGGCTGCAATTTAATAGTTACAGACTCAGACGGGTCATTAATCTCAATCGGAGTAAAAGTAACAGCCTTTAAACCTGTCAACCCCAATACAATACCGATTAAAGTAAAAATAAGTCGTTTCATGTCTAAATATTCTTGTCTGTTTTATTTTGAGGAAAAAGCTAAAGGCTGGTCGATGCGCTATTGCCATAAGGCCAAAGCGACAGGCTGCAGCCTTTAGCTTTTTATTTAAAATCTACGGCAGATTAGCGGATAACCACTTTCTGGCCGTTGATGATATAGATACCCTTAACGAGTTTCTTCATTACGTCAGCTTTCTTACCCTTGCTTACGAGGCAGCCGTCTACGCTGTAAACCTCAACAACAGCATTAGCATCTTCAACTTCTACACCACCGATGTTTGTAGAATTGTCAACGATGAATGTATATGTCAGCTCAGGATTGAAGAGATTGCCGTCAAGATCATAGAATGTTTCTTCAGGAATAACAACAGTGTAAGTACCATCTTCTGTTATTTCCGGAGTAAACGTAATCATCATCTTATTCATGTCATCACCTGTAGCATAATCGATCGCTGCAGAGATATTGCTTGCCTCAGCACCGTCTTTCTTAACTGTGATAACATTGTTTGTGTTCAGTTCACCAACACCATACTTAGAATCTACAGTAAGTTCAACAGTAGCAATTGACTTAACTGTGCTTCCGTCAGCAGGTGTAACCTCTGTAGGAACGAGGATATTCTTAGGCATCTGATATGCGAGCAGGATAACACCGTCTGTGCCATAGCTGATAGGTGTGCCATTTTCATTAACAGCAGCAACAGATACGCCTATGTTGTTCTCAGCGAGAGCAGCCTCAGGAACAGTAACTGTTATAACCTTGCCTTCAACCTTTGCTTCAGCAGGAACA
>NZ_HF986860.1:28694-35061 GCF_000431195.1 Prevotella sp. CAG:255
CGTAAGGAGCCGGGTCAACAGACTCAACTGCAAGAATAGCCGGGTCAATGTTGAATGCTACAGTGAAGTCTGGGTTACATGTACCATGACCCTGCATACCATCAGTCCAAGGTGTTTCTTCGTTGAAATATTCGTTAGCAATTGACTGTGAATCTACCTTAAGAACATAAGCACCAAACTCATTGATTTCTTTCGGAGTCTGTGTGCCAATTTCAACAAACTGAGCTGTTACAACAAGGCCAAGACCTGTTTCATCCTCATTTGTAGTCAAAATTGCATCAGCAACTTTCTCTTCACCTTTGTAAACGGCAGCTGTAGCTGTAGATGTTGTATACACTTTCTCACCATATGTAAATTCAATCTTATCCAGGCTTGTGCTGTAAGAATTTTCTGCAGGTGTTACAGATTTGAAGTTCAAAGAAGCGTCTGCAAAACGACCGTCGTTCACACCAAATGTAAAGTTGTAACCGCTTCCGAATACAACACTTTCAGGGAAGCCTTCTGCCTTAGGCTCAATTTCATTGCCCTCTTCATCAGTCAAATCAAGCTGAAGGATAACGTCTGTTACAATAGTTCCCATAAAATTATAGAACGCTTCAGACATAGTACACTTAATAATAGTATGACCATTACCTTCATCATACTTAACATCCGGCTTTTCCCAGTCTAATGTTCCGTACATATCCATCGGGTAAACACAGTTCTTAACTTTAACCTTCTTGTCAACTTCAACAGTTACAACCTTTCTGTCATCCTTAAAGCTGAGCAGCTGGTCTTCTGTAGGATAAACGACATTTGGTTCTGGTTCAACTTTTACAAGATTTACAACAGTCTTTTCAACTTTTGCTGTACCACCCTCAAATGTCAGAGTTGTTGTCTCAGGAGTTTCGGTACCCTGCTCCATACCTTCTTTTGTCTGATATGACTCAATAATGATTTCGTATGTACTTCCTTCATACATATACCATGCATTATCAAGAACACGGTCGTCTTTTACAATTTTCCCAGGACCAACCATTATAACATCTTCACCTTCTTCAGCCTCAGATGTATAATACTGGTGCATAATGCCTTCATCACCATGGAACTCACAGTGAACATACTTAACCTTCTTGTTCAATGTAACCTTAACCTGATTATCCCAGCTGATTTTCTCAACCTTTGAACCCTGCTCAGGCTCTGAACTTACAACCTGCAAAGAGCTGGCACCTTTCTCCTCAAAAGAAACGGCTATCTCTAAATCAAAAAAGAGTTGTCTGTTATTATAAATAACATAAGTCTTACCAGCTTCAACCTCCAAAGAAGAAAAGTTTGCATCCACACCCATTGAAACATTCAACGGAGTTCCATCCTCCAACATAAATGTCGGGTAAGACCAACCATGCTTAAGAGATAAAGTACCATCTGCAGGAGCTGTAAAGCTAGCATAAACGATGTCATTTACAACATAAGTGTCACCATCGGCAATCACATACGGATCCTCTTTGGTACCCGAACCGCTTGGGGTAGCATTGACCCCCAAGACACATAGGAATGCCATCAAACTGATTAGTAAAGATTTCATAATACTTAATTTTAAATTAATAATAAGTTAGCATTAAATTATATAGGAAGGGTTGGGGACTAGCCCCATACCCTTTTCTATATCTTAGGTTCTTAAGGTCCATGCCTTGCTGTCTGCTGTATTATGTTTTGTGAAGTGTTTTTCTGATACAAACATACAAGGCAGATCTAAATATTTATTTAACGATTACTTTCTTAACAACGCTTACGCCGTCGCTTGTAGCCTTAACGATAAACAAGCCGTTCTTTCCGCCTGTGCTTACCTTAACAGCACCAGAAGTAGAGTTAGCATTGCTTATTACGCTTCCGCTTACATCATAAACAGTAACGTTGAGATCGCTTCCGCCGTTAACGCTTATTGAACCGTTCTCACCAGAAATTGTGATACCGTTTTCAGATACTGTTGCATCGTTGATTCCAGCTGTTCCGGCTGACATCTTAAGTCTTGCAGCATTCAGAACGCGCTCTGTATTTGCATCGAGCAACATAACAACAACCTTAGTGTTATCCCAGTTCTTAACGTTTTCAGGCAGGCTGAATACCTTATTGAATGCAACAGGCTGACCTGCAGTTACGCTTACAGGGATGAAACCTGATTCACCTGCGAAGTTGTCGTTTGGCACTTTACGTGCAACATCGTTGAATGTTACAACAGCAACGCTTGAACCATACTTGCCGCCCTTACCGAACTCACCGAATATAGGCTGGTCGAGAACGTAGAAGCCATTAAGCTGAGGTCCTTCCAAACCATCCTCAAGAACAACAAATGCAAGATTGTGGTTCAGAGAGTTCATGGTTAGAGCATAGTTTACATTACCTGTAATCTGTATGTTCTTGCTTGAAGCATCGTAAATAGCCTTGTCGATGCTTACATCTGCAATTGCATAATTTTCGAACTCACGCTGAGCTACATCATAGAATGTATTGTTGCCTTCTGGTGAATCGAAGTGATACTGCTCGCTTCCATCAACATACATCGGCGCATAAAGAGTGTCTATACGGTTAACCAGACCCATAGGCTGTGCTGTTATACCGAAATATGTATTATAGTTCTCATAAGCAAACTGGTCTGTTCCGATTATAGAGCTATGAATAGCGATAGGTATAACCTGCTCACCGTAAAGTTTCTCAAGATTTTCCATTGCAAGGATTCCCTGAGGACAATTCTTACACTGCTGACCAGTGCTTTCTTCTATAACTACATGCTTTGTTGTCTCAAAAGCAAGGTTGCTGATAGTGTTTGTCTGGCTGTAAACAGTACCGCCGAGATCAATGCTTATAGTATACTTATTCTGTGCACCTACAGTCAGAGGCAACTTGTCAGGGAATGTGAAAGAATAATTCTCTGCACTTGTTATAGGCTTGCTAGGTGTATCTGTATAAGTGCTCTTGAATGAGCCGTCTTCAGAAGTAAGTGTTGCATTAATAGTGTTATAAGTCTTATCACTTGTGACCTTAACTATTACACCAACATTTGTAGACTCTTTGTTAACCTGCGTGCTTTCTACATTAGGAACGAAGTTGAAGTCGCCCTTGTAGTAAACCTTCAGATTATCCAAGAAGATCATACTCTGATTTTCGTTCTCATTAACGAAAGCGATATAGATATTCTTACCTGCATATTCTGCGAGAGATTTCTCAACATGTGTCCAGTCACCTGTCAGATTTTCCTCTGACTCACCGGGAGAAAGCTGCTCGTCATAAAGAACCTTACCATTAGCCTTGAACTTCTCATAAAGTTCTGTTGTGAAGTTAGAATAAACAGCATCATCCTCAAGAACGAGAACCTTAAGTCTGTCTGCCTTTGACTTATAGTATGACTGAACGTCAAAGCTGAGATAATAGTCGGCATTTTCTATTGACAGACGAGGTATTGACATCCAGTCGTCTGATTTTCCTGTAGGATTATAGATAGATGTTGAAGCTGCACAGTAGTCAGAGCTGCTTTCTGATTCACGGATTACGAAAAGCCAAGGAGAATTGTCGGCATCAAAGCCTAAATCCTGCATTGCACTTGACGGCTTGTTGTGGTCACCTTCATAAAGGAGGTATTTAACCATAGAGTTGCTAGGATCATTGAAGTCATCAGAGAAGAGGCTTCCGTCAGAACTGATTTCAGGCTCGTATGCACCTGTGTAATTAATTGTAATCTCATTGTTCGGACAGAATCCCATAATATCTGTAACAGAACCAGCCTCTACAACAACCTTATATTTCTCATCTTTTTCAAGATAACGCTTGAGGCTAGGATACAGAAGGATTGTGCTTTCTGCTCCCTGCACAAAGTTAAGTTCACAAACCGGTGATGTCTGACCATCTCTATACAGATAAGCCTTAGCATCTTCAGATATAGCGATAGACAAATCGAAGAGAATCTGTACAGGATGCTCTGAACTTATTTCAGATACATTTGCCTGATCTGCAGGAGAAACCTGCTGTACAGCAGCCGGAGTCTCGGCACGGCCGATATACTTAATTGAGATTTCATCACTCTTGATAGAGTTGTCTGCCATCAAATAGAATGCCCCAGCAGGGATCTTCATTGTATATTCCTCGTCAGCATTGAGAGCCTGAGGTATACCACCAATAGTGAATGTCTTGTTACCAGACTGAGCTGTAATGTTATACTCTCTCAACACCTTACCAGAAGCGTCCATGAACTGAGCCTTAACACCAGATGTTACAGCGGCAGACTTAGAGAAAGCCAACTTCATCTGACTGAATTTAGCAAACTTAGAGCCATAAGCAGGAGAAACGGCATAAGTGCCTAATGGATTAACGCTGCTTGCAGCTTCGCTGATAGTTTCAGGGAGACGAATGATATAACCCTTTGTCTTTGTCTCAGACATACCGATCATGGTCTTTTCATCATCAGAAACTCCTTGAATTGTTCCTGTGAAATCATAGCCAGTACGCTCATAGAAGTTCATATCATAACGGCCAGAAAGAATTTCGTCTATTCCGTACCAAAGACTACCCACACGTACGTAAGCAGAACGGACAGGGTTTACGGCAGGACTGCAAGCAAATACAACGCCTGTATTTGAAACAGCACTTCCGTCACGGTCTTGCTCTTCGCTTTCTGTATTATATAATATACAAGAGTTGTCGCTTGTATTGTAAAGATAGCTTGAAAGGTATGAACCACCAGCCACCTGTACGATACCGGTAAGATATTTACCATTGTTACTCATTGTTGACTCGTCAACAAATGTTTCGTCAGGCACTTCTCCGAGAGCATTGTCTACATATTTGCACTCCTGAGTTGTCTTGTTGTAAACATAATAGCAAACAGTTGCAGGAGTTACAAAGTTAATAATACCAGAAAGGATGTTACCATCAGGACTAACATTGTCTATACGTACCTGCTGAGTGTTTGTTCCAAGCTTTGTTTTCTTTGGGAAATTAGGAAGTTCAGCATACACATCAATTGCACGATATGTACCATCAGACTGCTTCTCCCACAAAAGCGGTGTTTCAACATAAGCATGACCTGAGAAGCCACCTGAATTGCTCCATCCACTGATGTATTTACCGTCAGGTGTTACAGATGTAGCTTTTCCAGGATTCTCAGACTGAAGAGTGATCCACTTACCCTGATTCATGTCATAATAAGCAGGCTTGCTGTCATAGGTACCAACAATGATTTTTCCATCATTAGTAACGTCTGTAGCTTCGAGTGACTTTATCAAGTCTGCTTCAACCCAGAGTTCAGTAAGAGCACCTGTCTCTACATTAATAAGATAAGGATAGGCATACTTACTTTGATCATCATCATTCACACCAGCAGCAGTAGCCCACAAGCCATTGTCTGACAAAGATGTGAAAGCTGCAGCCTTGGGGAAACTCACAGTGGTAAGCTGTGCTTCCTGTGCTGAAGACGGAATTGCCCACTGCAGGCCCAAAGCCAACAGGATACATAAATATAAACTTTTCTTTACCATACAATAAAAATTAAAAAATAGGATTTATTTTACTTTACAATCACTTTTTCTATACGTCCGTCAGCATACTTCAGGATGTTTATGCCTTTCTGAGGAGCATCAAGAAGCTGACCATTGATCGAATAGCGTGCTACGACCTTATTATCTGCATTATTCTGAATACCGTCAATACTTGCAGTACCATCATAAATGAAATTAATAGTAATTTCAGAATCAGGCAGCATAGATTTAGATCCCTGAGCTGATATTTTCACTGTAGTTGTACCTGCAGCAACAGGAACCCACTCTGTATCAGTTGAGATATCAATAGTTTTGCCTGCATCTGCATTGGCATTCTTCTCTATTACAAAGATTTCCCCTTCTTCAGTTGGTACTGATGTACAATTCCCTGCACAACAAGCAGCAAAAGATCCGTTAGCCAACTCTTTTACATCATATGAAACTTTACAGCTTAGAGTCTCAGAAGAATTATTCTTAATATAAACTCCACTTAAAGGAATTATGGGCACCTGTATAATTTCATAAGACCCATCAGGATTAAATATAAAATCTTCCTTATAGCCTATCTTATCCATTGTAAGAGTTGCACCATTTTCAATGGTATTGCCGTCACCATCAACGAATATAAAACTCTGTGCATTCATTGCAACACAGCTAAATAACAAAGCGATACAAAGAGTAAATAACTTTTTCATCTTGTTCTTTTATTAAAATGTTAAAATTGTTTTTTATAGTAGGATTGAAAGAGGGTATCAATGAGAGTGCATCAAAATGGAATACACTCTCATCGACATTATTTATCATTCATTCGGCTGTGCGTCGTCTTCAGTACTGATAACGGGTACTTTAACTACCTGCTG
>NZ_HF986860.1:35096-53458 GCF_000431195.1 Prevotella sp. CAG:255
GCTGAACACCACTATTGTTATATACGAATGCTACAACCGACATATTTTCAGCCTTCCAGTCTTCATCCAAGACGTAAGTGCTTGTTACAGTCTTTTCTTCATCCCAAGCTATGCTGAAATCTTCTCCGTCCTGTCCGTTGACAGCTGTGCGGAATACATGATTATGCACATATTGAGTATTGACAGATCCGTCTGGCATATACTGAATGTTTGTTATATTGTCTTCAGTAAGCCAAAGCTGCAGTTTACCTGTAACATCAAGCACGCCTTTTGCATTAACATTTATGGTTACGGTTCTTGTAGCCTCATCATAAGATGTTGTTGCATCAAGTGTGAGCGGAGCAGAAGCCTGCAATGCGTCACGGACAATTGTTCCCCAAGACTGATATGTGCTTGAAACCGTTTTTCTGTCAATAACGCCGGTAGGCTGTGCATCTATGCCCCATGAATTAAAATAGTAATCACCTGTTTCAGTCCACAATGGGAAAGGCTGATTAGTTACAGTCTTAGAGAACGGACCGCTATGAATACCCACAGCGATAACATTCTCTGCGCCATACTGCTCTTGCAGGCTTTCAATCATTTCTGAAGCATTCGGACAGTTAACGCAACGCTGTCCTGTGAAGTCTTCAATCAATACACGTTTCGCAACTTCTACAGGCTCCACTTCAATAAAGCGGTCGTCCTCATCAATGTTGCTACATGCCATCAGAGAAAGTGCTGCTGCACAGATGGCAAACTTATTATATATGTTATTTTTCAGCTTCATCTCTGTTTAGAAGTTATAGTTGTACGAAAGTGTTACACCTTTGCTTGCCGGAACGTAACGGCATACACCGCCTGAGCAGTTATATCCTGCACGTGTACGGCCATAGCCGAGCTGTATACGGTGTGATCCTTTGTTGAATGTTACGTATCCCTGATAGTAATGAAGGTCTGTCACGCCGCTGTTATACTCATCGGCAATTGTGAACATCCAGTTGGGAAGCACTGACAGCTCCAACAGAGCATACCACCAGTCGCCGAGGTCGTCGTCTGTAGACAAATACTGAAGTTCGCCGCGCAGAGTGAATTTATTGTTGAACTGATATTTTGCATCGGCGATGAAGATGTCTGAATGGATCATACCACCCTCACCCTCTACTATTGTCTTATTGTAGAACTGGTTCATGTACATGAGGTTGAGCTTGAACTGACGTGTCAGTTTCTTCTCAATCTGTACGTTCAAGTCCTGATAGAAAGTCTCGTCGCCCATTTTCCAGAAAGCAGAGCCATATCCGTCTGTGCCAGCTCCACCCACTACGTTAGTATCAATACCACGAATGTGAGAGAAGTTCACTTTTACGTTTGTGCCATACTTACCGCCAAGGAGTGTATGACGCTTGAACTTATAGCCAAACTCGCCCTGGAAGGCCCATTCGCCGTCAGGATTGGTTGCATAAGGATACATGGCAGCCAACGCATAAGTCTGGTCCATCGTAAATGCCGGCAGATGGTTTATGAACGATGAGGTACCGTTAATTGTTCTTTTACTGCGGAACGACATGTTGTCGCTGCGCTTTGCCTGCAGCAATACGCTCAAGCCTCTCTTTGAATAAGAAGCTGACAACATTGCCACGTTTCCTTTACGATATATATATCCGTTATCGAACGTCGGGTCTTGTGTCTTCCACGCATATTCTGCGAGAAGGCTGAAGTTTCCCTTCTGTAAATTTGCACGCACGTCAAAAGCGTTTACCGTTGTAGGCAGGTTAAGCTTGTGCGTAGCATCAACCATGACGTCTTCTTCTTTCTCGTACTTGTTTACCCATGAAGCACCGAGTGTAAGATATGTTCCGCTGTTGCTCAGGCCCTTGAACCACTGGTCGAGACCGAGTTCAACGTCTGCACCAGACACCCATGAGTCGTTGTGTGACCAATATCTGCGCTGCTTACCGCTAAGAGCCTTTATCGAAACTCCGGGCAGCGGCTTGATTGTCAGGCGTCCTCCAAGCAGAGAGTTGTCGATGCCCAGTGTGCGCTCCTCGTATGTACGGAGGATAAAGCCTGAACCGAACTGCTCGTAGAAGTTACCTAACGTAAGGTCCCAATTTTTAAAGTGTGTTTTCAGATAGAAATAAGGAACTCCCCATCCCTTGTAGTCTTTTTCGAATCCGGGTAGAGGATGTTTCAGAAATTCGAAACGTGCTCCGGCATCGATATGCTCGCTCATTACATTCACATCAGCGAATGTGTTGGTCAAAGCCCATTCATTAACTTTTTCGGTGCCAATTGCTTCATCGTCTTGCGGAATAAGGATGTCGCTCTGGATACTTCCGCTGACGGTTATCTTTTTTTCTTCTGTCTCTTGTGCCATTGCTGTCAAAGACAAAGCAGGCATAAGCAAGAGACAGAAAATTTTATTATACTTGTGCATAAGTGTCAATTATTCTATAGTCAGCACTATGTGACATTATTTGTTTACGAGCTCTCTCACTTTCTCAATGAGTTCCTGTTCAGCTCCTTCTGTGTATCCGTTGTGTTTATAAACAATATTACCATTTCCGTCAACGATCAGTGTGTAAGGAATCATCTGAATTCCAAGTGCACGCTTGAAATCGCTGTTCGGGTCAAGCAGTACTTCATACGGCCACTCATGACTGTCAACAAGAGGTTTTACCTTGTTGATGTTCTGTGCCTGGTCAATAGAAACGGCTATCACCTTTACGCCGGTCTCTTCCTGCCACTCGTCATAAACTTCGCTGATGGCAGTCAGCTCACGGTTGCAAGGCTTGCACCATGTGGCAAAGAAATCAATGATGAAAGGTTTGCCATTGTTTGACAACGTGTCTGTTCTCACTGTCTTACCATTAATGTCTTTAAGTGTTACAGACGGTAACTGCGCATTTGCAGAACACAATATTCCTAGCGCAAAAACAATTGATAATAAAAATTTTTTCATTATTAATGCAATTTTACTGTTTTAACTTGCACAAAACTAGTAATAATTTTGAAACACACCAACTTTTTTATTAGAAAAAATGCATAAAATTATTTGTTTATGATAAATATTCTGACCAAACGCCCTATTTAACAAACATTAACTATAAAGATGCAATTTTTATGCATAAATTGTTCTTTTATAGAAATGACTTAGCCGTTTTTTCTTTATTTTTTCCTTTTTTAGGCTATTGCATACCTTCGTGATAACTAAAAAGATTATATAATAACATTATGCAAAGTAAAACTATCCGGCATTTTTCGATGTGAAAACTTTGCGCCTTATACGCCCCGTTATATCATGGCAATAATTATTGCTGCTCATATTTCTGCAAATTTAAGTGTAAAACGGACATTATTCTTTTATTTTCAAACACATGACAGGTCAATAAAAAACAAAAGTCAATATTGTCATTTTAACAACAAAAAGCACCAGGCAGAAAAGCAGTAAAATGATACGGAAAAATTATCAAAACACTAAAAAAATTAACGCCCTATATATATAAATAGGTGTAAAGCCTTGATTAATATCAAGAGCTGCTGAATGGGCCTGACAATAGAGATGCTTAATAAGGGAACAAAAACACATCATGCAGCTGCATAAATACAAAGTATATCTATGTAAAAAAATCAGAAGCAAAGACGCCTGATAATGCGGCGAGAAAGAAGGCTGGCATAAGTCCGAAAAATATTTACATTTAAAGCTAAACGTAACATCTTTATGACACTGAAAATCACGTAACAATAATAAACATGTTAGAAGTTATCGAACATCCATTTGTAACTTTGCAGGCAGAAAAGCGCACATTATGTCATTTAAGTTTTGTCATGATTTTCAGGCAAAATAGAAAACAAAATTAACGGAACAGGCTTTAAAAATAAAAAATTATTTACGATGCCCATCAAAAGGGCACGTTTTATATGCCGAAACAATGCCTTTTACGACTTAAAACACGGCTTTTGAAGGCTTAAAATAATACATATTTTGGTGAAAAAACATATGTTTTAAGCCTAAAAAGGACGGGGAAAATTGCACACTTTGACACACATACGATTAAAGGCTCTAACAATCAGGAAGTTATGCTTGCACGCGTTTTCTGGCAATATTTACAGACAAAAGATTTTATTTTTGAAATAACGCAGTTTAGAAGCGTCATTAAAATCCAATATGTAAGCAAAACGCACATAACGGCAGCAATATGACTCTGATTTAAACACAAGCTATACCACAGCTGCAATGCCGTATCCGGGCTTTCGAAATAACAACATTTCATCTGCATTTATTTTGCTTTTCGAGCAGTTTGCACTATCTTTGCATTAAGTGGAAAATGGCTTTGCCTATATTGAAGGCAAAAGACTAAGCTGTTTGAAATGAAAGACTGCAATAAATACATAATATTCTGCCAGGCAATGAAAAGGCTGTTCAGAAACAAGACGGGCGTCGGAGTTTCTGAATGGCAGCTGAAGACATTGACAGGTGGAAGGAAAAAGAACATTGAGAACGCTACAAGGACGAAAGTCTTTGTTCTGGCGGCATACACGGCCGGAGAAGCTGCCGCACTGTCGGCTCACGGAATCAAGAACCTATAGAATGGAAACATTAAAAGAGAAAACAGCCAAAGGGCTGATATGGGGGCTGATGAACAATGGCTCCACGCAGATTTTAAATCTGATATTCGGCATATTCCTTGGCCGGCTGCTTACGCCGTCTGATTACGGAATGGTAGGCGTGCTGACCATATTCACCGCAATAGCCGGCAACCTGCAGAGCAGCGGATTCACTCAGGCACTGACAAACATGAAGCATCCTGAAAGCCGCGACTATAATGCGGTGTTCTGGTTCAATGTTATCGTAAGCATCAGCATCTACACCATTCTGTTCTTCTGCGCCCCGCTCATATCGCTGTTTTTCCATCAGCCAGCACTGACCGAACTGTCGCGCTTCGTCTTTCTGAGTTTTGTTATATCGTCGTTCGGCATTGCCCACGGAGCATACATGTTCAAGAACCTCATGGTAAAGGAAAACACCGTGACAGGATTTGCAGCACTGGTGACATCAGGCATAGTGGGAGTGGTGCTTGCAATAAACGGACAGTCTTACTGGAGCCTGGCATGGCAACAGATTATATATATCACCATAATCAACATAGGGCGCTATTTTTACACGCCATGGCATCCTACGCTCCACATAGACATGCGGCCAATAAAGAAGATGCTTAACTTCAGCATGAAGATTTTGCTGACGTCAATAATCAACACGCTCAACAGCAACATCCTTGTGTTCATATTCGGACGCCTCTACCCCATAAAGGCTGTGGGAAGCTTTACGCAGGCCAACAAATGGAACACCATGGCCTATTCGTTTCTCAGCGGAACGATGGCTCAGGTGGCACAGCCGGTAATGGCACAGGTTACGGGCGACAACGAGCGTGAACGCCGCGTGTTCCGCAAGATGATGCGCCTCACGGCCATGCTTTCCTTTCCTGCCATGTTCGGTCTTGCCATGGTGGCCGAAGAGTTTATCCTGCTGACCATCCACGAGCAGTGGCTAAGCAGCGTGCCGCTGCTCCGCATTCTATGCATCGGCGGAGCATTCATGCCGCTTTACACTCTGTATCAGAACCTTATGATAAGCCGCGGACGCAGTGACATATACCTGTGGTGCACCGTTGTGCAGATTGTCATACAGATAGCCATCGTCGTGGCATTCGCCAAGTTCGACATGCAGGCAATGGTATGGGCATATACAGCCGGAAACATTGTGTTTATCGGCATATGGCAGTATTTCTTAAACAAGCTTACAGGCATACGGACTATAGAGATAATGCGCGATATATGCCCGTTCATGATTTCAGCGGCTGCGGTCATGGCTGCGGTATGGCCGCTTACAGCTCCAATATCCAACCTATGGCTGCTGCTGATCTGCCGCTTTATCCTTGCCGCCGTTCTTTATCTTGCGATAATGCGACTGGCGCATGCCGAGATTCTGAATGAAGCTATCGAGTTTGTCAAGAACAGGAAAAAGCGATAAAGACGATAAGCCCAAATCGGCCATTAGGACTCGGTCGGGATTTTTGCTTTTTATTGAATGGATTATCGTTTGATTGCGGCTATGTCAAGAAAAGCAGACTAAAATACGGATGAAAGCATGAATGCACAAAATATATAAAATAATGTGCTGTTTAATAACAGATTGGTGTCTAGACTAAAAGAAACGGCTGCATATCTTTCGCGCCGTGAGATATGCGAAATTGGCTATACTGAAAGGGCAACGCCCACGGAACATTGCGGCAAGCATCTTGAACAGCGGTCCTGACGGACGATAAGGCAGAAGGCCGTAAGCCTCGTCAAAGCTATATCCGTCAGTGCGCACACAACGCAAGGCATTGATCATGCCCAGCTGCAAAGGCACGGCATACACGCGGCGCGAGTCGTTCTCTGTAAAGAAATCAAGCACTATGCGGTTTGCCTTCAAATATGAGCGAAGATGTCGTTCCGAACGTGTATGTGTATAAGAAGCCGTGTTTTCGTCGCTGTAATAATAAACAACATCGTTGATAAACGAGCGCTTGGCGTAGAACATCAGCCTCGTCATTATAGAATAATCCTCGCTATAGTCCACTCCCGGCACAAGGGTTATGCCGTGGTCGGCATACAGACTGCGGCGGAAGAGCCGTCCCCACATGCGGTTTGACACGATGTTCTGGCACAGCATAAGCGAGAGATAACGCTTTGTATCATGAGTCTGGCATGGAAGCACCGGCTCAGACAGTCCTGCCGACGTGAAGCGCTGCCACGCCCCGTCTACCACATCGGCACCGCTGCGCTCCATCTCGGCGCACAACAGCTCTACAGCCCGCGGGGGCATATAGTCGTCGCTGTCGGCATGCATGATACATTCGCCTGTTGCGGCAGCAATGGCCACGGCACGCGTAGCACCCACTCCGCGGTTCACCTCATTGTCTATTATGCGCACCTGCGGCGCACGATCAGGATAACGTTCTATGACTGAGCGCAAGATGCTTATGCTGCGGTCTGGAGTACAGTCGTTTACAAACACATACTCCATGTCACGATGTGTCTGCTCGAACAGCGAAACAGCACAACGCTCAATATACTTTTCCACCCCGTAGACGGGCACAAGCACTGATACCTTCATAAAATCTCTTGCGTTAAGCGTTAAACCAACCTTACAGCCAGACCGTTATCCTCACAGGCTGCTGCCGTTTATCCCAGCAGATAGCCTGCAAGCAGAGTGCCGTTATATGCCCAAAGCCACAGCGTAAGCACAACGAGCAGCACGCGCAGCCATGTTCTGAATCTTCCGTTCTCAGCCTGTTTCACCACAAATGCCATTGCCATAGGCATTACAAACAGCCAGTGGGCACCCATTATATACACTTCGTTGATGCCGAAGCCAAGTCCCATGTGCAGGAACATGTCGAAAGCAAAGCCGCCCAAAGCCATCCAAAGGAAGCGCGAACGGCGTCCGCACCATATTCCGCCGATAAACAGCAGAACAATGACAGCCTCAACCACGTAGTTGATAATCCAGCTGTAAGGCACTATCACCGGCCTGCTGCGCAGCGTATCCTGCAGCAGATGCTGGTCGTGCAGCTGTATAGACTCGCCAAAAAGGTTCTCTACAGCCGTTTCAGAGCGCGATGTAGAAATGTCTGTCCACTTGATAAATTCGCCCTTGCCCATCGGCTTGCCGGTATGCTTGTTCCATGCCTTCTGGTGGTCTTTCACATATTTTGCCTTCACACGCTTGTTCATCTCCTTTGCAAAGGCTTTTTTTATCTCGGCACTGTCCTTCAGCGACGTTGTGTCGGCAAATGCATTGAACAGTTTCTGACGTGTCTCGGCACTCTTTTTCAGCCGTGCTTCGTGGCGTGCCTTTTCTTTAGGCAATACGAAAGTGCGGTATTCCCATCGTGCAAAAAACCATATAAGGGCTGAAGGCAGCAGCACGGCAAGCAGCAGATACTTGATGCGGAAAAACTTCTTTCCGTTGGTAAAGAGCGCATATATGAATATCTTCACGCCGTTGCTAAGCGTCACTCCGGCCGTAACAAAGAACAGCAATACCGTCTGCCAGATGCTTAACCTTGTGCCGTTCTGCATTTTCAGGCCTGATATATACAACGCGAACACAAGCAGGAACATCGACACGCAGAAATGATCGGGCACTACGGCTGCAATCATGACATACGCAAACGAGAACAGCATGGCCGAAAGCACCGTGGCCTCAAAACGCCGTATCTTTATTATGTCGCGGAAGATGCGGAAGATGAATATAAACGAATAGAATGCAAAGAACAGGAGCGGAACAGCCACTATAAACTGCACAAGGTTTAGTCCTGTCATATCCATCAGCCAGCCGTCGAGCAAGGACAGCGGCCATACCATGAACGAAAGGAACGGATGGCGGTAAACATTATAGTTGGCTTCCCAATACGTAACCATAGAATAGGTTATCGGGTCGAAGCCTGACACTACAAAGTTCTTTATAAATATATTCCAATGCGCCCCGCCTGTATGCAGAAACGTATTGAAGGTCTTGCTTATCATCATTGCGTGCAGAGCAATCAGCACACAGAGAGCGCAGACCGACGCGGCCATTTCCTCGCGCCTTATTTTAAACATTCTGAAAAATTTCTTCATATCGTTTGTTTATATTTTCTAAAATCCAAAATCCCTGACAGCCTAATGTCCCTCATTGCGTCAGCCAAGCATCAAGCCAATCTGTCAGGCATGCCGGTCTATTCGCGGCAGTCTCACCGCCACGAAAGCGTCAAAGGCTATTTTCTGAAAGGTTTATAGTGGCTTTCGTTGGCAAAGTCAAGCAGTTCGAAGTCGCCCCTGCTGTCGCCATAAGCCGCAAGCCAATAGCTATTACGACCGGGATAAAGCTGTATCAGGCGTCTCACTTTCTCTTCGCCATAGCAGTTTTTTGAGATAAAACGCCCCGTAACAACCCCGTCGCGCTCCTCTATCATGGTGCCGATGACCGTCACGCCGTCAAGTCCGGCAAAGAACGGTTCCACCCAGTTGTTTATACTCGCGCTTACAATAACCACCTTGCAGCCTTCCTCAAGCACCTCGTTAATCTTCTGTATGCCCTTTGGCCGCAATAAAGAAATGTTCTCACTCGCAAAGCGCACGCACCATTTGTTGAACTCGTCGAGTTTCATCCCTCCGAAGCAATGGGCAAAGACTTTCTGCTTTACCTTCCAGTTGGGATAAAGGGCAAGCTTCATCAGCAACAGCAACGGCAGATAGCGCAGCATGCAAAGAAAGAAAGCCTTGTCGCCACGGACGAACCTTATAAACTCCAGAAGGGTGTCGCGGTTGGTCAGTGTGCCGTCGAAATCAAAGGCGTGTATCTTTAAAGAACTGTCCATAATCTAAATCACAAGAAATGCTTTATACGCTTAAATCAGCTATTGTCCTTACTTTATTACATATATCAGCACAAGGAACGTAAGCGCCCATAGCAGCACCACGAACTGCGTGAACCTGTCGCGGAGCATCATCTTTGTAGGGTCGCCGCTCCTCTTGTCAACAACGGTTATCTGTATGTAGCGCAACAGTCCGAGCAGCACGAAAACAGAAGTGAGATAAAGCAGGTCTGAATGGAAACGGTTAACCACCTCGGGCGACACGGTGTACATTATATAGCATACAAGCGTCACCGACGCCGTGATGGTTATTGCCTGATTTATGAAGGTAAGGTTATACCTTATTGTATTCTTTCTCGGCGGCTCTCCCGTCTCGTTCATGCGCAGCACATCGTCGCGTCGCTTGGCAAACGAGAGGAAAAGAGTGAGCAGGAAGGTCATCAGCACGAGCCACTTGCTCAAGGCTATGTCCGTGGCAAAACCTCCGGCAAGCACGCGCAGCACAAAACCGAAAGCTATGATGCAGACATCTACAATGGCATACTGCTTCAACTTAGAACAATAAAGGATGTTCAGAATATAATAAATAAGGATTACCAGTCCCACATTTATAACATGACTGTATGTATCGAGCAGACACACCGTTCCTACCGACAGCAGAAACATGAGAGCCATAAGGGCCCAGGCGCTCCTGACGCTTATGGCGCCAGATGCTATTGGACGCTTGCACTTAACGGGATGGCGGCGGTCGGCCTCAACGTCGATAATGTCGTTGAAGCAATAGACCGACGACGCAATGAAACTGAATGCAAAGAACGTTACGACCGATGCCCTTATGTCAGACGGGTCGAGCAGACTGCCGCCGAAGAACATGGGTATCATCACGAACACATTCTTTAGCCACTGGTGCGGACGTATCAGTTTTAACAGATTACTTTTCATTACTTCTCGTTTTTAATTTCATTTTGCCGACCAGGCCGAAGGCTTGCTTTCCCTGCAGGGCCATATGCCTCAGGCCGCCCGGTCAGTGCCATGCATTATCAATATCCGTCACATGCCGTTGCCCGCTATATGTTCTTCGGCAAGAATCCTATCACGAACGAAACAAGTCGGTGCAACAGCCACGCAAGTACAAGAGAAACGGCTATCATGATAAGAGCCGTAAGACAGTAACCCAGCTTGTAGGGGGTTATGTATTTCATGACAAACTGTATGTGGATGAGATAAAGCTCAAGGCTTACCGTGCCCACAAAGGCAAGTGCCCGGCAGATAATGGCGGGCGTATGGCACAGCAGCTTCACAAGCAGCAATATCATCGACACGGTGAGCGGAATGTAGACCATGCGCTCAAGGAACAGCGGGAAACGGCCGCGCCACGACTCCTCGAGCTCCACACACATGGCCAGACTCATGACAAAAATCAGCAGCACGAGCCACAGCGACGAGCCGTCGAGGCTGCGTCCGCCCTTTACGAGCGCGCCGCAGTTGATGCCGATAAGAAATATAGGTATGCGGCTGAAGAATATCTCCACATGTCCTACAGCCTTATGCACAGGCGGATAATACTGCACCATGACGGCAAGCACCATAGCGGCCACCGCAAGCCAACGGTATTCGGGATGCTTCTCTATGAGTTTCATGTATGCCGGGGCAAAGGTGTACATCATCATTATGGCAGGGATAAACCAGAACGTCAGGTCGTCAATGCGCCAGAAGCTCCAGTTTATCAGGATGTTTGCAACGAGGTCGGGCACGTTGCGGCTGTAGCCTCCGCCGGGAGTGTTGATAAACGCCGGAATGTAATACAGGCAGGCCATAAGTATCCATGCCGGATAGATGCGTATGTAGCGGCGCCAGAAAAAGTTTTTCAGCGTGGGTTTCTTGCTCCATGCATACCAAAGGCCTATGCCGCTGAGAAAGAGGAACATGTCAACGCCCACGTTTCCGCATCTCACAAAGCCGTACATCGGATTGCTCTTGGGCATCCACACATGGAACAGCATGACAAATATCATGGCCAGTCCCATCAGTTCGCTGCGGTAGCGGCTTATGTCCGAAAGGTTTATGGCTTTTATCATATCTTCAGCTTTGGTTTTGGAATATAGCGGAACATCAGCTTAAACAGCCATGCCAGAAGTATCGACGCAACGATATACGTGATCAGTCCGGTGTAGATGTATCCGCGGTAAGACATCTTTATAATTATCTCGCGCGTGATGGGGTGCATCACGAACAGCGCCGACGATATGGCACCGAACCATACGCACGGGGCAAGCGCCTTGTCAGGTATCAGTTTCATAGTGGCAACGGCTCCGGTTACGATGAACAGCGGCACAAACAGCCACGACCAGAAATAGAAGCTGCCTATGAACACGATGAATGCCGACACCACTACTATGGTGAGATTTATCGGCAAGGGCAGGTTGCGGCCGTGGCGGGCATAGAGAATGCCGGCACCAAAGGGCAACACGCCGCCAATAAAGTTGTAGCGTATGCGGTTGAGAATCTCGCCTCCCTCATCGACTGACGGCGGAAACAATGCCTGTACAGCCGTGCAAAGCACTATCAGAGCCAACGTAACAGCCGAACTGCGGCGATAGAGCACAAGACGGTAGACGATGTAGAGCTGAAGCATGAGTCCGAAATACCAGTAAGGCCCTGGCTTTATGATGTGGTCGGGGTCGGGCATCAGGTTGATATACATCAGCAGCTGGGCTATGACGCGGCCCACGGTGTAGCCGTGATAGCCGTGCGGATGGAGATAGCTCACCACGGCAAAGCCTATATAGCCAAGGAACATAAGGCGCAGCAGCTTGGCATAATGGAAGCCGATGAAGGGCAGCGCCCTTACTCTCGTCGGCGTGCTGCGCTCATACTTGTAGACGAGGCCGAAGCCGCTGATAAACAGAAACACGGGCACTCCGTAGTGTCCGAAGAACGACATAAAGTGTATAAACAGGTTGTCGTCGAGCGTCAGCATGCGCTCAAGCAGCTGTCTCGGCTTAGATGCCGTGAAGGTGTATTCGTTCTCCTTTACGGCAAAGCCCAGAAAGTGGCAGTAGTTGTGAAGAATTATTCCCAGTATGGCTATGCCCCTGAGGGCCTTCGACTCAGCCATGCTCAGCAGTTCTTTTTTCATTGTCTTAAGTTATTTTTGTCACGGCGCCATTGCCGCGCTGCCCGCACCTCACCGGTTGCGGCGTCCTGCGCGTCAGTCTTCAACGCCGAGTTTGTCATAGTCGGTAGTGTTCTTTAACATTCTTGGTCTCTTTTCGTTATACCCGTCGCTCAGCACGTTCAGGTCGTCGCGATAGTGGGGCGAGCTTATGCCGCCCAGATACAGCAGCAGATGCGGCAGCGCGTCGGTCATGTAGCGACGGTTTTTGGCCTTCACTATGTCGTTGAACAGCGCCGGATGACCAACCATAAAGCTGTGTGAGCACCATATCCAGAACGGAATGTCGAACTCCTCGCGTGCCAGGCGCGCCGTTATCTCGGTAGAGTGCATGCGGCCGTAGAAGTGTACGTCGCCCTCATAGCACTCCTCGCCATGGTCGGGCACATACACCACGATGGCGTCTTCGTCCTCGAAGCGCTTAATTATCTGGTCGACAATCGAGTCGTTATACAATATTGCGTTGTCGTAGTCGGCAAGCACGCGCAGCTCTTTCTGCTTGAGCTCGGGCCTGTCGTAGTCTTCCGGATTAAAGTGTCTGCGGTCTCTCGGGAAGCGCGTGCGATAGTCAACGTGCTGCCCCTTCAGATGGAATATTATCAGGTTGTTCTCTCCGTTGTTGCGCTGCAGCCTGTCATAGTCGCCCAGCAGTCCGTCGTCGTACCGATATAGTCTCGTGTTGCGCGTGTCGAACATGGCGTGGCTCAGCTGCGGATTGTTCAGGAAGAAGCCGCCGCTGAAGTCGTAGACAGCCTCCTTAGCCTGAGGCAGAAACTGGTTGGTAAGGAACGTTACATGATATCCTGCCTTGCGGAACAGCTCGGGGAACAGCGGATAGTCGCACCATTCGCCTTTGTCGCCCACTGTATAGAGCGAGAAGAGAGCCTTGAACACAAAGCTCGTAAGATTCCACGGCGCCACAACGTCGCTGAACGGTATCAGCTCGCCCTTCTGAGCGCGTGCCTCCTGTCTTGGCGTGGTGTCTTTATGGTATCCGTACAGTCCGGCATGATGGCGGTTGTAGCTCTCGCCTATTATCAGTACGATATTCTTGCTGCGGAACGAGCAGCTGTCCACCTTTGCCTTGTCGATATTTTCCACCAGGGTCTTCACCTGCTTGGCCGTAAGTTCGTTGGCATATATACTGAACACAAGGCGGTAGCCGGGCAGATACAGCTGGGCTTTCTCCTTCTTGGTCAGTTCATGCTCCACCTGCCCTATGTTGTCGTAGGACATCAGGCGCACAAAGGCCGTCTTGTCGGCAAAACACTTGACCGTGCTGACCACGAACATCACAAGGAACAGCAGTCCGAGCCACGGCTCAGCCATGCGCCACCATCCGGGCACGCCTAAAGCCATGCCGGTCTTGGCCTCCAGCCAGGCCTTGCACTTGGGGCGGTTGTGCCATATCAGCACCCATGCCACATGGGCAAGCAGCACTAGCAGCACCCAGCCCAGACGGCTGAACACCACGGAGCCCGTGAGATACGACTCGAGAAACTCTGCCGCCTCGCGGCTGTCGGTCTCGCCCACAAGCAGCAGCATCGTGGGGGTTATCGTCGTGTCGAACTTCACGAAGCAATAGACGTCGACAAGCACTATCATGTAAAAGAATACGTAGATAAAACGCTTCAGCCACTTGGCCACGCTGCGCGGCAAGAGCCACAGCACAACGCAGATTATGCTCACATCGAAGAACAGCTCGTAGGGCGCAAGCGGCCATGCGTGATATCCGCGCTTGTCGGGCACTACGGCATAAGTGCACACGATGCCGAGCACATACATGAATACAAAGAAAGCGGCATTGCCTTTTATCGGCTTGAAGATATTGGTGAACACACGTCCTGCCAGATTCAGTATTTTCATCAAATTCTAAATATTTTTGGCAAAATTACATCTTTTTATTGTATCTGCAATGCAAATGCACCGCAAATCGAATGCGGCAAAGATAAATCACACATATTTTATTATATTATATACGTTTAATGCGCAAAAGAATGAAACGCAACGGCGCAAATAACTAAAAAAGCATAAAAAATGTTTTGTAATGTAACATAAACATTGTACCTTTGCGACTTCTTTAAAACAAATAACATTTCAGAATAACAACAAATCAGAACAAATGGAACCTTTTGCATTCAGGCCGCGCCTGCTGTCAACGCTGAAAAGCTATAACCGCAAGACGCTGATGGCAGACATCATGGCCGGAGTAATAGTAGGCATTGTGGCCCTGCCGCTCGCCATAGCCTTCGGTATAGCGTCGGGCGTAACTCCCGAGCAGGGCATAATAACCGCCATCGTGGCCGGACTTATCGTGTCGGTGTTTGGCGGAAGCAAGGTGCAGATAGGCGGACCCACGGGCGCCTTCATCATCATCATCTACGGCATAATACAGCAGTACGGCATGGAGGGTCTTGCCATAGCCACGCTCATGGCCGGCGCATTCCTCATCCTGTTCGGCCTGCTGCGCCTCGGAGTAATCATCAAGTATATACCCTACCCCATCATAGTGGGCTTCACGAGCGGAATAGCCGTAACCATATTCACCACGCAGATAAAAGACCTGCTGGGCCTTAGCATAACAGATGTGCCCGCCGACTTCATCGAGAAGTGGGGCGCCTACGCCGCCAACATAAGCACCATTGACATGTGGAGCGCCATTATCGGCGTGGCAAGTGTGCTGCTGATAGCCGTAACGCCGCGCTTCAGCAAGAAGATTCCCGGCTCGCTGATAGCCATAATCGTGATGACGGTGGCGGCGCTGCTGCTGAAAAACTTTGCCGGTGTGACGTCGATAGAGACCATAGGCGACAGATTCTCGATAAGCAGCGAACTGCCTGACGCACAGGTGCCGCAGATGACATGGGAGACAATAAAGAGCCTCGTGTCGCCGGCATTCACCATAGCCATACTTGGAGCCATAGAGTCGCTGCTGTCGGCAACAGTGGCAGACGGTGTAACTGGCGACCATCACGACTCTAACACCGAGCTTATAGCCCAGGGAATTGCCAACCTGGCATCGCCGCTGTTTGGCGGAATACCGGCAACGGGAGCCATAGCGCGCACGATGACCAATATCAACAACGGCGGACGCACGCCCGTGGCGGGCATCATACACGCTGCCGTGCTCATGCTGATATTCCTCTTCCTCATGCCGCTGGCGCAGTATATCCCCATGGCCTGCCTGGCAGGAGTGCTGGTGATAGTGTCATACGGCATGTCTGGATGGCGCTCGTTCACAGAGCTTATGAAGAATCCCAAGAGCGATGTGGCAGTGCTGCTGATAACGTTCTTCCTCACCATAATATTCGACCTCACCATAGCCATCGAGGTGGGCCTGCTCATAGCCTGCCTGCTGTTTATGAAGCGCATGGCCGAAACCACTGACGTAAAGGTGATTATGGACGAGATTGACCCCAACGACGAGCTTGACATCGAGCAGGGTAACCTTGAGCACCTCACTATACCCAAAGGCGTGGAGGTGTACGAAATTAACGGTCCTTATTTCTTCGGAGCCGGTAACAAGTTTGAGGAGGTGATGGCCGTGTTCGGCGACCGTCCTGTTGTGAGGGTGATACGCATGAGGAAGGTGCCCTTTGTCGACTCAACGGGAATACACAATCTGAAGAATCTCTGTATAATGAGCCGCAAGGAAGGCATCGAGATAGTGCTGTCGGGCGTAAACAGCAATGTCCGGGCCGTACTCGAAAGGTCTGGCTTCAACGAGCTTATAGGCAAGGAGAACATCTGCGACCACATAAGCACTGCCCTCAAACGTTCAAAAGAGATTATCGGAGAGAACGCGTAAGTGAAAGTGAAAAACGAACAGTGAAAAGTGAAAAATCCAAATGTTTTGTGGCTTCTGATCAACCACTCAGCATTTGGATTTTTCACTTTTATTTTTTAATTTTCATTGCGCTCTACCCTGTTTTTTCTATTAAGTTCCGATAATGCAACCTTAATATCTTCACTTTCGCAACCGGGACATAGGAAGCAAGCGGATTGAAAAATCCTGATACGCCATTCCGGCAGATTACAAATCAGCCGGAACAATAGTCTTGCTGCTACATATCCGTAAGCACAGAGACATAGGAAGCAAGCGAATTGAAAAATCCTGATAATTAATTCCGGCAGATTAATTTTATTGATTGTCTGTAACCACGGAAGCAACAAGACTATTGTTCTGTCGGATATGCTATCCGACAGCATTAAGTATCAGGATCTGTGATCTGAAATTCATACCTATTAATCAAAAAAATAGGAAGCTCCGGCAGATTACAAATCAGCCGGCACATTAGTCTTGCTAGTACATATCCGTAAGCACGGATAGCGGGAGAGTTGCTGTGGTGTTGCCGTGAAGCATTATTTGTTTTGATAATGCACGATTTTGTGGGACGGGATACGAAAAGAATGTAAGAATAGCAGATTGCCAGCAGATATTTTGTATATTTGCCTATGGAAATCAAGAGGTTAATAAAGACATCTGATAAAATTAAATGTTCAAATATGAAAACCATAATCACTGTTATTTTACTTGGTGCAATTTCTCTTGGTCTACATGCCCAGAATTTTACGCTTAAAGGGCATTTTACAGACATTGCGGATGATACTTTGCTGATAGAATATGTCAGGCGTGAACCTGACAAAAGAGTGGTGAGTGAAAGAATCCCTGTTGACTCAAACGGATTTTTTAATTACAGTTGCAACATTAAGTGGGCGTACAATGCTGAGTTGACAGTTAAATCAAACGGCTACAAGTCGCATATATTTCTTGTTCCCGACGAAAGTGCGGAAATAGATGGACCATGCGCATATTGGAAGATTAATGGCACGGCGTTCTATCAGAGGATGGACAGCATAAACCAAATGCTGCAGCCATTTTACAAAGAGTTTGACGCCGCTAAATCAGAATATGACAAGGGCATGGCCGACGGACTCGACAAAGCCGTGCTGGACAGCATAAAGAAAGCTGCCAACATGGATATAAACAAAAGGATGTGGAAAGTAACGCATCAGTATATAACGGAGCATCCGAACGATGAAATTTCGGCCGCCATCCTCCTTTCTCAAGACTATACGGACATCTTACCTGCCATAAGGATGCTGTCTCCGGAAGTGCGCAACGGGCGTTTCAGAAACTACATAGACATAATAGACAATATGTTTTCAAGGCTTGACAAGGAAATAAAGGCGAAAAAATCAGAAAAATTAAAGTTGCAGGAAGGCAAGCTTGTGCCCGACTTTACGTTGAAAGATATAGACGGCGAAGATTTCAGCCTTCATTCCATTTTAGGCAAAGGCAAATATATTGTTGTTGATTTCTGGGGTTCCTGGTGCTCTTGGTGCATAAAGGGATTTCCGAAAATGAAAGAATACTATGACAGGTTCAGGGACAAGTTAGAGATAGTAGGTGTGGCCTGCTATGACAAGGAAGATAAGTGGAAAGCTTCCGTAAGAAAGAACAATGCGCCGTGGATACATGTGTTCTCACCCGACGGCAAAACAGAAGTACGCTTCGGCGTGACAGCCTATCCCTATAAGGTTGTTGTCTCACCGGACGGAAAGGTAATAAAATGCTTCACGGGCGAGACAGATGAATTCTACAATATGCTTGATGATGTGCTAAAGTGATTCGGAGTCATGCCGTGTAAAGCGGGCACACCGCATCATGGCCATGAATGTGACGGACTGCGAAAGGCAAGGCAGGCCGTGTATAAGTAGGGCGCGCCTTGTTTGCGTCATGATGCCGTACAAAAAAATCAGCCGGCACAATAGTCTTGCTGCTACATATCCATAAGCACGGA